>NZ_JBVHEP010000003.1:185269-239438 GCF_055562795.1 Streptomyces sp. NPDC016851 | reverse complement strand
CCACCCCCCCGGGGGGGGGGCGGGGGGGGGGGGCCTTGGGGCGGGGTGCTTACACCCCGGCCCCGGCGCGGCGGGCCCGGGGGGGGGGCCCCCCCCCCCCCCCCCCGGGCCCCCACGCCGGACGACGCGTCAGTTCAGGGGGCAGGGCAGGGCGTTCTGCCGGAACGGCGGCGGGTCGTAGTTGACGGCGGGGTGGTTGGCGCTCAGCAGGTCGGCGACCCTGTTGGTGTCGTCACCGCCGTACCACTGTGGGTTGTCGACGACCTGGTGGAGCGTCGGGTCCACCGGCGCGCCCTGCCTGACGCCGAGGTTGCTCCGCGTGGCCTCCACGCCCGTCGAGTCGGCGAAGTTGTCGTCGGGGCTGTAGCCGGTGGCCGCCCACGAGTCGAGGTGCTGTGGCTGCCTCCAGTAGCCGGGGGAGCACCAGTGGCTGGGGGGTGGCGGGGGCGTGTTGGTGCCGTCGGTTCCGTTGGTCCCGTTGGTTCCATTCGTGCCGTTGGTGCCGTTCGTACCATTGGTTCCGTTAGTTCCGTTAGTTCCGTTAGTTCCGTTGGTTCCATTGGTTCCGGTCTGGCCATTGGTTCCGTTGGATCCGTTGGGCAGCCCGATGAGACCCGTCACGAGCCCGATGTCACCGAGGATCCTCGGGGCGAAGATCGCCTTCTTGGTGCAGAAGTCGAAGGAGTGCGTGCCGACGCACTTGTGGACGAGCTTGTACTTGTTGCCCTTGTCCTTGCTCTTCCCCTTCTTCTTGTCGCCCTTGGCACTCCCCTTGCCGTACCCGTCACTGTGTGCCGGGGAGAGGGTGCTGCTCTGGGTGTGGGCGGTCCAGGGGCGCTCCCAGCCGATCGCCTCGGTGGCGGTGGTGGTGCCCAGCGAGACGGTGAGCACGGAGATGCCCACGAGCAGAGCTCGTTTGACCCGCATGACGCTCCTTTTTCGTTTCTGCGCGGGATTAGTTCCCGTGCGATCAGGCGGATTAGAGCAATGTCAGGCAATGGAAATCAATCAAAGCTGCCTCGACGCGCCCGCAAGGAAATGAAAAATGCACCAGAAGGGCGGCTTCTCATCGCATTTTCAGACTGGAACAATGCCCCTGTGCGCCTAGTGATCACTTCGCAGAAGACCGACACGCTGGACAGATGGCGGCGCGTCTTCGAAGACTGCCAAGACGTTGTCTGCCAGCGGGGACTGCGGGCCGACACTCCGGTCGACGCGGTGCTCATGGCAGGGATCTTCGCCCTCGAACGCTACGGCGGGCGTCCCGGCGTCGGAGAGGCCCAGATCCTGGAGAACCGGCGGGGCGACGGCTGGCACGACCTCATCATCGTGCCGCCTGGCAGGCCCATGACCAGGGACGCTCAGGGAGCCTGGACCGTCCGGGCCGCGTACGCGCACATACAGCCCGCCTACTTCGCGGCCTCGCGCTCTTTTCGCGCGGTCGAGGAGTGGAACGCGCACGACGTCGAGCGGCAGATCTCCGTGGTGGAGATCAACCTCCCCCTGATGGACATGGACAACCCGGGGGACGACTCGAGCCCGGAGTCCTTCAGGAAGGCGTTCAAGGAATGCCTTTGATCAAGATGAAGGGGCAGCGCCGGCTGCACCAGCCGGGTGACCTCTTCGTGCTCCAGCCGGAGGGGCATGGGCTCCGTTTCGGTCGGATTGTGAGAACTGGGCAGAGCGGCCCCGAGGGCAGGTTCCCCGGAGGCATCCTCGCCTACGTGTATGACGTCCGTGCCGAGACCGAGAAGCCGGACCCGCTCGCATTGACGCCTTGCTCAAGCCGACAGACCTGCTGGCTCAGCACTGTTTCTTCGATCCCGCGCGCAGTGCCTACGTGGATGAGAACGACAAGGTGATCGCTGGCCGAACCGAACCTTGCGGTATTTTTGTCCTGGCCCATTTCGCCCTGTTCGACGGCCAGGTGGACGACGCCCTGGCCGGTCGGCTCGCACCGGCGCCATCACCGAAGGCATAGCGAGTACTTGCCGCACCAGCTGCCGTGAGGCAGCGCTCGGACGGCGTCCAGGAGTCTTCGGCACCGAGCCGTGCGCCCGACCGACGCCGACGGCAACGAATCGTGGGAGTGCATGTCATGTGGCGCGAGTTCGTCGGAGCGTTCCCCTCAACGGAGCTCCGTGACCCCGTGTGTCCCGGCACCCTCGACCGGATCGAATCGGTCCTGGGGCAGCCGCTCCCGAGTGGCCTCCGCGCCTTTCTTCTCGAGAGCGATGGGCTGGCCGATGAATACGGCACCGACGTCATCTGGTCTGCCGAGCGGATCCTCTGCGACAATCTCTTGTTTCGCAACGACGAACAGTACAAGTCCCTGTACATGGCCTTCGATTCGCTGATGTTCTTCGGGGACAACGGCGGGGGAGACCAGTTCGCCTTCGTCCGGTGCCCCGAGCGCCAGGAGGTGTTCGTCTGGGACCATGAGACGGACAGCAGAAACCTCGTGGCACCGAGCCTGGAGCGCTATGTGCGCAGTGCGTTGGAGAGCGACGGCGGGGATTGGTACCGGTAGGGATACTGCTCATGGCGTCCGCATGGGACTGGGAAAGCGGCAAGGGCCTGTTGGGCCTCGACGACCCTGCGGAGTGGGATGCCGCGTGGGAGCGCGGTGAGAGTCGTCTCGGTACAGCGGCGATCGGGTTGGCGCTCCAGTGTTCGCTGGAGGAGGCCTCGCCTCGGATCGTGAGGGCGACGCAGTCGCCGCATCCCGAGCAGCGGGGATACGCGTTCACTGCCGCGGGTACCGCAGCGCGGCTGAACCGGGAGTTGACGCCGGAGCTGTACGCGGTGCTGCGCGTGGAGGGGTTCAAGGGCCAGGCCGGGGACGCCATCGACGACACGCTGACCTTCGTGCCGTTCCGCAAGCTGCCGGCGTGGTTCAAGTGGCGGTGGGTGCAGGCGACGGTGTGGAACAAGGTGGAGGGCTGGTGGCTGCGCTTTGTGGACATCGTCGGGGAGGCGTGGAGGGCTGGGCGCGGGCGTCGTTCCTGATGCTTGTAGGGTCTCCGGCATCATGACGGCAGAATTTCTTATGCGCCTCGACGAGGGCATGCTCGAATACTTCCGAGACATCGCGAGCGAAATGGTGTCGAGGTTCGGTATCTCCCGTGCCGAGGCCGTGGCGAGGATCAACGACCGGTACCAGCACGTCGACATTTCTCCCTACCCGGATCTCATGTGCCATGAGTTTCCGGAGTACTGGGCTTATGGCCTGTACTACCACCCGGACGAGGCGGGCCGACTGCCGACCGGGGGCGAGGTCGACCATGAGTCCATCGACTTCTCCGTCTTGAAGGTACGCCCCGCTCCTGAATCGGGCTCACCCGTCTGGACGATCAAGGATTGAGATGCGACCCAGGCTTCACATCACCGGAACCTCAGAGCCCTGGGTCGTATTGATTCCCCATGGAGAGGCCGGGATCCAGCAGCAGCTGTCACGGCTGGAGGCCAAGGGAGGCCGTGTCCACCACTTCGACTCCCGCGACCTGATGACCGAGGACGGGATCTACCGTTCGTTCGCGGAGGTTCTACGATTTCCCGGGTACTTCGGCAGGAACTGGGACGCGCTGGTGGACTGCCTGGACGATCTGTGCGCTGAGGTGACCGGTGGAGTCGGGATCGTAGGGGTAATTCGCGAGGCGGATCGACTCCTGGAAGCGGAACACTCCCCCCTCTTCGTATCGGTCCTCTGCCAGGGTGCTGACCGTGCGAACTCATCGGTCGATCTGGATGGCTTCCCCCTGGACCGGCCGGCGATCGTCGAACACTTCGTTTTCGAGTTCCACGAGTTCGATCGCGAGAAGATGGCGCGACGGATTGATCAAAATGACCTGACAGTCACCAGCGGTGAAATGTTCGTCGCTGCCGGGCTCAATCCCGAGAAATGGCATTGACATAAATGGTTGACGTAACTGAAGAACTGAGTCGGCTGTCCGACCTCGACAGGCTCACTGGTCAGGCCGTGGAAGCGGTTCTCGCCGCATCGGGCTGGGAAGGCGAGCGCAGGAACCCGGCGAAGGAATGGGCGACCACCTGGAGGCGGGGCGACGCCGGCGCTTGGATCCAGGGCGACGAGCCGGTGGAGGTGGAGTTCACCCTCTGGTTCCGCGAGGTCGCCGACGAGTGGCCCGACCCTGACACGTACCTGGACGACTTGTACGACGCTGCTGCCGCCGAACTCCCGGCTGTCGTCTCCCAGCTCGAGTCCGGAGCGCTCGGCACTCGCCTCGAGGTGTGCGACGAGGATCTGACAGGCGGGGCGGACTTCATCGACCACACCGCCTGGAGGGTCTCCGGCAAGGTCCTGCTGGCAGGGGTCAAGCACGATGACACCGAGGTGCCGGTGCAACTCGTCGTCGTCCTGCGCGAGGCGGGGCGGCCGGCCCGCTGATTCGACCACCACCTTGCACTGGCGGCGAGTCACCCATGCACCGTTCGTGTTCCCGGCCGTGTCGTCGTAGCTCCATAAATAAGGAGATTCATGACCTACCTCGCTGTTTTCGAAGGAAAGAGCGGCCAGGTCGTCGACCGCGATGCTCTTGTTCGGGCGCTCCGGTCGGACTGGCCCGAGGCCGACGTCTCCGTGAGCAGCGGTGACAGTCCCGGGCGCGAAGTGCGGGACGTGGCATGGCTGTATCGCGCGGCGGGAGACCGGCTGGAAGGCCGGACCCACATCGATGGGACCTGTCTCTACCTGGAAGGCCCCCTGGACCTCGCTGCCCGATTCGCCGTCTGGTATCGGAGGCTGGTGCCGCCGAACGAGGAACTCACCTTCTGTGATGACTCCTACAGCTTCGCGGTGCCGGTAACCGCGGAGGCGAGCCCTCAGAGCATCGAGCAGGCGGTGGAGGCGACCTTCTGACTCGACGGGGCTCCATCCTCGTAGGCAGCACAACAAAGGGCTGGTGGCAGGATGATCAGCTGGATGTGGCTGAGGAGGCCCTCGGCGTAGCGCTGCCGGACGACTACAAGTGGCTCGTCGAGCGGTACGGGCCGGGATCCTTCGATGATTTCCTGCACATCTTCCAGCCGGAGTCGCCCTTCTCCATGACCCGTCTCCTGGAGTCCTCGGAGCGGGCCGCTGGGATCCTGGACCAGGCGCGGGAGAGGGGTGTGAACATCCCGTACGAGACCGACGAACTGCTGGCCGTCGGGGCAACGGACAACGGCGACACGATCTACTGGGTGACCTGTCCGGAGGAGGAGCCGAATTCCTGGACCATCACAGCCAACGGCGCGCGCACCATGAAGTGGCCGCACTTCGAAGGCGGACTCGTCGAGTTCCTGGCCGCGGTGAGGTCCGGTGCGCATCACGTGGACGTCTTTCCGCAGGTTTTCCCCCGAGAGCCGGTGTTCTCCCCCTACCCGGCTCCGGATGCGCGCCGCCGCTGATCATCAGGTGGCTGCCCTCGCACCACGTCGGTTCGTGATGGCGTCCGACTTGGACTGGGAAAGCGGCGAAGGACTGTTGGGCATCGACGACCCGGCAGAGTGGGACGCCGCGTTCGAGCGTGGTGAAAAGCATCTCGGAACAGCGGCGATCGGTTTGGCCTTCAACTGTTCGCTGGAGGATGCGTCGCCGCGGATCGTCCGGGCGATGCAGCTACCGGATGCAGCTCAGCGCGGGTTCGCGTTCACGGCGGCGGGCACCGCGGCCCGGCTCAACGGCGCGTTGACGCCAGAGCTGTACGCCACACTGCGGGCGGAGGGCCTCGGCCGCAAGAGCATCGCCGAGAACGCCATCGACGACACCCTCGACTACGTGCCGTTCCGGCAGCTTCCGCTGTGGCTCAAATGGCGCAAGGTCGTGTCAAAGGTGCAGGACAAGCTGGAGACCTGGCGGCTGGAATCCGTCTACGCCGTCAGTGACGCCTGGCGGGCCCTGCGCGGCCGGCGGTGATGAACAAGAAGGGGCAGAGGATTGGCACCTACGACGCGGACCTCAACTACATCAAGAAGTAACGGATTCTCGCTTCAGGTGGTCTCTGTCCCGTCACCGAAAGAAGTCGAAGCCGGCGGTGGCGCCGTTGGTCGCATCGTGGTGGGGGAGTTCGCAGAGGATTTTCCGATGGCTCTGTCCTATTGGGGAGTGGAGCAATATCGTGCCAGCTGGGTCAAGGCCTTGAGGGCTCTGGAGCGCGAGAGCGATGCGACGTCGTGTCTCATTTCATCCATCACAGACCCAGAGAACAGTAACTTTATTTTCTGTTGGCCCCTTTACAGGTCAGGGGAAATCGTCTACGTCCAGAACTCGATCATTTTTCTCGAAGAGCTGGAGGAGGGATTTATTCCTGACGAGCCATGGCATTTTGTGGAAGCGCGATCAGCTATTGATGAAGATGGGAATGAGATCTCTGAGTGGCAGACGACTATTGATAGAGTCAGGGATTGGCGCATAAGGGGAGGTCAACATGGATCCGGCTGCGGTAGTTTCGGTATTTCCCGGCGTGGAGGAGTTCGCGGGGATCCCTGATGCCTGGCACTGGTCCCCTGTGCCAGGCCTGGACTTCGCTGCAGCTCTTAGTGCTGATGGGCGCCATCTCTTCCAGGTGAATGCTCGCGACACGTACGACCAGGCACTGGTGGGTGCGCTTCTCCAGGCTGCACGCGAAAACAGTTCGCTGTTGCTGGAAAAAGGTGCGCTGCTGAGCACTCTCCAAGGCTTTCGTCACCCCGGACGAAACTTCGAAGTCCTCGCGGCCGCACGGCCCGGGGTTCATCGCTACCATGAAGTTCAGCAGCCCGAGCTCCAGCAGGTCACATGGGCAGTCTTTCCCGGCTATGCATGTGAATTTGCGGACCCGAGCCGCTACTCACTCGAAGACGCACGGGAGAGTTTCATCCGGTTCCTCTCGCCGGCCAATCTCAACAGGGAATCCGTGCCGTTTCTCAGGCTCTGGTACGACAACACGGTCACCAAGGGGGGAACTGACGGCCCGGACGGAATCCTTGCAGCGGAGACCACGCTGTACCGGGAGATCAAACTGCTTGAAGGCGCGCCGGGCAGTTTCGTCCGGTTCGAAAACTTCCGAGGGCGCGTTTTCCGCATCGAGTGGGACTCGGAGCGAACCTGGACGCTCACCGAAGAGACGCAGGGCAGCGGTCCGGACACCCTCGCCCTTTCTGACATGTTGTCGTTCGTGGAGCAGTCCCTGCGATGACGCATCCCCGCCTGCGGGTCACCGTGGCCGACGACGAGGTCTGGGACGACCCTTCCGGCTGACAGATCAAGGGGCTTTTCGTGACGATCTGACGCTGCTGCTCGAATATCGAAACGGAAGCGCCCTTGCGCACTATCGCGCGGAGGTGAGCGTGAGGTCGGACCGGGGAGGTGCCGATCTGGTGATCCCTGTCATGCTGGAGTGGGCCGCCCGCCGACCGGGTTGGCGTACGGCATTGCCCTGGGTGCGCTGGGACGCGGACGACCGGCCGTGAAGCCGCATCAGCCGGATGTCGGAACGATCTGCGAGTGAGCGTTCGACAGAGGTCGGGCCGGGGCTGGTCCTGGCAGACCGAAGAAGTGCTGCGCCGCGCGGGCTGGCGCCCCGGGCGTTCGGTGCCGACCGAGACATGGGAATCGGTCCTGCGTGAACGCGGCTCCTTCGTCGTCCACGAAGCCGCGCGCCGGTTCCTCTCCGAGTCTGGCGACCTGGTGACGTACGGATGGCCCGCCGGCTCGATCACCACCTCGTCGGCCGTCCGGAGCGGGGCGTCCCTCTACCGCGTCGCCTCGGATTGTCCGGGCGACGCAGATGCCGGACGTGGTTCAGCGAGCGTTCGCTTTCACCGCCGACCATGTGCCGTTCCGGCAGCTGCCGCAGTGGCTCAAGTGGTGGAAGATCGCGTCAGAGGTGCAGGACAAACTGGAGGCCTGGCGGCTGGACGCGACCTACGCGATCAGTGACGCCTGGAAGGCGCTGCGCCGACGGCGCTGAGGGAAGACTCTCGGCTGTCGCGGCCGAGCGGGACGCCGCACACGAGCCGGCCGTGCGAGCCCTTGTTTGACCTACGTCACCCCCGGGGTATTCTCTCCGGCTCGATTGGCGTCCGCCGTGCCCCGTATGGCAGACTGTCCGAGTTGCTCGGTCGAGTGTTGATGCTGCGCGCCTCCCGCCGGGAGGACCGGAAGCGAGTCCCACAGTACTCGTCGCCCTAACTGCCACACGGCAGCGCTGGGGCGGACGTACGGGAATCTTTCGGGAAGTGTCAGTGCGGCGCCGGCCAGGCACCCGGTGGGCTTTCGCCTCCGGCTCGCGGTACCGGAAGGGCCGTGTGCAATCCCGCAGGGATGTTCGATCAAGGGACATCTATGTCAGCGGGAGAGCGACACGCCCGACCGCGTGGGTCGGAGAGGGAAGAGAAATGGAACACCGGGTTCCAGAGCGTTACGAGAGACAGGACTACTGAGTAGCCATGGCGGGACAGAAGATCCGCATCCGGCTCAAGGCCTACGACCACGAGGTCATCGACAGCTCGGCGAAGAAGATCGTCGAGACGGTGACGCGTACTGGTGCGTCGGTCGCGGGCCCGGTGCCGCTGCCCACTGAGAAGAACGTGTACTGCGTCATCAAGTCGCCGCACAAGTACAAGGACTCGCGCGAGCACTTCGAGATGCGCACGCACAAGCGCCTGATCGACATCCTCGACCCCACCCCCAAGACCGTTGACTCTCTGATGCGACTCGACCTCCCGGCCGGTGTCGACATCGAGATCAAGCTCTGAGGCCGGTGATCTGAGAGATGGCTAAGCAGATCAAGGGCATCCTGGGCGAGAAGCTCGGCATGACGCAGGTGTGGGACGCGAACAACCGCGTCGTCCCGGTCACCGTCGTCAAGGCCGGCCCCAACGTCGTCACCCAGGTCCGTACGAACGATGTCGACGGCTACGAGTCCGTCCAGATCGCTTTCGGCGAGATCGACCCGCGCAAGGTGAACAAGCCCCTCAAGGGCCACTTCTCCAAGGCCGACGTCACCCCCCGTCGCCACCTCGTCGAGATCCGCACCGCGGACGCCTCCGAGTACACGCTGGGCCAGGAGATCACCGCTGAGGTGTTCGAGGCCGGCGTGAAGGTCGACGTGACCGGCAAGAGCAAGGGCAAGGGCTTCGCCGGTGTCATGAAGCGTCACAACTTCAAGGGCCTCGGCGCCGGACACGGCACCCAGCGCAAGCACCGCTCTCCCGGCTCCATCGGTGGCTGTGCCACCCCGGGCCGCGTGTTCAAGGGCCTCCGCATGGCGGGTCGCATGGGCAACGAGCGGGTCACCACCCAGAACCTGACCGTCCACGCCGTTGACGCGGAGAAGGGTCTGCTGCTCATCAAGGGCGCGGTTCCCGGTCCGAACGGCGGCCTCGTCCTGGTCCGCACCGCGGCCAAGGGGGCCTGAGGTAATGAGCACTGTTGACATCCTTTCGCCGGCGGGCGACAAGGCCGGTTCCGTCGAGCTCCCCGCGGAGATCTTCGACGTCGAGAAGGTCAGCATTCCGCTGATCCACCAGGTCGTCGTCGCACAGCTGGCCGCTGCCCGTCAGGGCACGCACAAGACCAAGACCCGTGGCGAGGTCCGCGGCGGTGGCAAGAAGCCGTACCGCCAGAAGGGCACCGGTCGCGCCCGTCAGGGTTCGACCCGCGCGCCGCAGTTCGCCGGTGGTGGCGTCGTGCACGGTCCCGTGCCGCGTGACTACTCGCAGCGGACGCCCAAGAAGATGAAGGCTGCCGCGCTGCGTCACGCCCTCACCGACCGGGCCCGTCACAACCGCATCCACGTCGTCTCCGGCGTGGTCGAGGGCGAGAACCCCTCCACGAAGGCCGCCAAGAGCCTGTTCGGCAAGATCAGCGAGCGCAAGAACCTGCTCCTGGTCGTCGACCGCGCCGACGAGGCCGCGTGGCTGTCCGCCCGCAACCTGCCCCAGGTCCACATCCTGGAGCCGGGCCAGCTGAACACGTACGACGTTCTCGTCTCGGACGACGTGGTCTTCACCAAGGCCGCTTTCGAGTCCTTCGTCGCCGGCCCGAAGGCCAACGACACCGAAGGGAGCGAGGTCTGATGGCCATCCGTCACCCCGCTATCGCCTCGAAGGCCGCGAAGAAGGCCAAGGAGGCTCGCGTCAAGAAGGCGCGTCGCCACGCCACCGAGGGCAAGAACACCGTCGAGACCCCGCTGAGCAAGTCCTTCACGGACCCCCGTGACGTGCTGCTCAAGCCGGTCGTCTCGGAGAAGAGCTACGCGCTCCTCGACGAGGGCAAGTACACGTTCATCGTCGACCCGAGCGCCAACAAGACCCAGATCAAGCAGGCCGTTCAGTCGGTCTTCTCGGTCAAGGTCACCGGGGTCAACACGATCAACCGCCAGGGCAAGCGCAAGCGGACCCGCACGGGCTTCGGCCAGCGCGCGTCCACCAAGCGCGCGATCGTGACCCTCGCCGAGGGCGACCGTATCGACATCTTCGGCGGTCCGACCGCGTAAGCGGTCAGGATCGTCCGGAATCGGACGAGGACTGAGAAATGGGTATCCGCAAGTACAAGCCGACGACTCCTGGCCGTCGTGGCGCCAGCGTCGCCGACTTCGTCGAGGTCACGCGGTCCACGCCGGAGAAGTCGTTGGTCCGCCCCCTGCACAGCAAGGGTGGCCGTAACAACTCCGGTCGTGTGACCGTCCGCCACCAGGGTGGTGGCCACAAGCGCGCCTACCGCGTGATCGACTTCCGTCGTCACGACAAGGACGGCGTGCCGGCGAAGGTCGCGCACATCGAGTACGACCCCAACCGCACCGCGCGCATCGCGCTGCTGCACTACGCGGACGGCGAGAAGCGCTACATCCTCGCGCCGCGTGGCCTGTCGCAGGGCGACCGCGTCGAGAACGGTCCCGGGGCCGACATCAAGCCGGGCAACAACCTGGCCCTGCGCAACATCCCGGTCGGTACCACGCTGCACGCCATCGAGCTGCGTCCGGGCGGCGGCGCGAAGTTCGCCCGCTCCGCCGGCGCCTCGGTGCAGCTGCTCGCGAAGGAGGGCTCGATGGCCCACCTCCGCATGCCGTCCGGTGAGATCCGCCTGGTCGACCAGCGCTGCCGCGCCACGGTCGGCGAGGTGGGCAACGCCGAGCAGAGCAACATCAACTGGGGCAAGGCCGGCCGTAAGCGCTGGCTGGGCGTCCGCCCGACCGTGCGTGGTGTGGTCATGAACCCGGTTGACCACCCGCACGGTGGTGGTGAGGGCCGTACCTCCGGTGGTCGCCACCCGGTGTCCCCGTGGGGCAAGAAGGAAGGCCGTACTCGTTCGCCCAAGAAGGCGTCGAACAAGTACATCGTCCGCCGCCGCAAGACGAACAAGAAGCGCTAGGAGCGGGTTTAGATGCCGCGCAGTCTCAAGAAGGGGCCCTTCGTCGACGACCACCTGATCAAGAAGGTGGACGCCCAGAACGAAGCCGGCACCAAGAACGTCATCAAGACCTGGTCCCGTCGCTCCATGATCGTGCCGGCCATGCTCGGCCACACGCTCGCGGTGCACAACGGCAAGACCCACATTCCGGTGTTTGTCACCGAGTCGATGGTCGGCCACAAGCTCGGCGAGTTCTCGCCGACGCGCACCTTCCGGGGTCACGTCAAGGACGACCGGAAGTCGAAGCGCCGCTAAGCGCGGGGTGGAATGACCATGACAGACACTGGAAGGACAACCATGGAAGCCAGGGCCCAGGCGCGGTACATCCGCGTCACGCCCATGAAGGCCCGCCGAGTGGTGGACCTCATCCGTGGCCTGAACGCCACGGAGGCTCAGGCGGTCCTGCGTTTCGCCCCGCAGGCCGCGAGCGTGCCGGTCGGCAAGGTGCTGGACAGCGCCATTGCCAACGCCGCGCACAACTACGACCACACCGATGTCGACAGCCTCTACATCTCCGAGGCCTACGTCGACGAGGGCCCGACCCTGAAGCGGTTCCGTCCGCGCGCCCAGGGCCGTGCCTACCGGATCCGCAAGCGGACCAGCCACATCACCGTGGTCGTCAGCAGCAAGGAAGGAACCCGGTAATGGGCCAGAAGGTAAACCCGCACGGGTTCCGGCTCGGCGTTACGACCGACTTCAAGTCGCGCTGGTACGCCGACAAGCTGTACAAGGACTACGTCAAGGAAGACGTCGCCATCCGTCGGATGATGACGTCCGGCATGGAGCGCGCCGGCATCTCCAAGGTCGAGATCGAGCGCACCCGTGACCGTGTGCGTGTGGACATCCACACCGCGCGTCCGGGCATCGTGATCGGCCGCCGCGGCGCCGAGGCCGACCGCATCCGCGGTGACCTCGAGAAGCTCACCGGCAAGCAGGTCCAGCTGAACATCCTCGAGGTCAAGAACCCCGAGACCGACGCTCAGCTGGTCGCCCAGGCCGTCGCCGAGCAGCTCTCCTCCCGCGTCTCCTTCCGTCGGGCCATGCGCAAGAGCATGCAGTCCGCCATGAAGGCCGGCGCCAAGGGCATCAAGATCCAGTGCGGTGGCCGCCTCGGTGGCGCCGAGATGTCCCGCTCGGAGTTCTACCGCGAGGGCCGTGTGCCCCTGCACACGCTCCGCGCGAACGTGGACTACGGCTTCTTCGAGGCCAAGACGACCTTCGGCCGCATCGGCGTGAAGGTCTGGATCTACAAGGGCGACGTCAAGAACATCGCCGAGGTCCGCGCCGAGAACGCCGCTGCCCGTGCGGGTAACCGCCCGGCCCGCGGCGGTGCCGACCGCCCGGCCCGTGGTGGCCGCGGTGGCGAGCGGCGCGGTCGCAAGCCGCAGCAGGCTGCCGGCGCCGAGGCCCCCAAGGCCGAGGCTCCCGCTGCCGCCGCTCCGGCTGAGAGCACCGGAACGGAGGCCTGACCGACATGCTGATCCCCCGTAGGGTCAAGCACCGCAAGCAGCACCACCCCAAGCGCAGTGGTATGGCCAAGGGTGGCACTGAGGTCGCATTCGGCGAGTACGGTATCCAGGCGCTGACCCCGGCGTATGTGACGAACCGTCAGATCGAGGCCGCTCGTATCGCCATGACGCGTCACATCAAGCGTGGTGGCAAGGTCTGGATCAACATCTACCCGGACCGCCCCCTCACCAAGAAGCCGGCCGAGACCCGCATGGGTTCCGGTAAGGGCTCGCCGGAGTGGTGGGTGGCCAACGTCAAGCCCGGACGCGTGATGTTCGAGCTGTCGTACCCCAACGAGAAGATCGCGCGCGAGGCCCTGACCCGTGCGGCTCACAAGCTGCCGATGAAGTGCAAGATCGTCAAGCGCGAGGCAGGTGAAGCGTGATGTCGGCCGGTACCAAGGCGTCCGAGCTGCGCGAGCTGGGCAACGAGGAGCTGCTCAACAAGCTCCGCGAGGCCAAGGAAGAGCTGTTCAACCTCCGCTTCCAGGCGGCGACGGGCCAGCTCGAGAACCACGGTCGGCTCAAGGCCGTCCGCAAGGACATCGCGCGGATCTACACCCTGATGCGTGAGCGCGAGCTGGGCATCGAGACGGTGGAGAGCGCCTGATGAGCGAGAGCAACGTGACTGAAGAGACCAAGACGGACCGCGGATTCCGCAAGACCCGTGAGGGTCTGGTCGTCAGCGACAAGATGGACAAGACCGTCGTCGTCGCCGTCGAGGACCGCGTCAAGCACGCGCTGTACGGCAAGGTCATCCGCCGTACGAACAAGCTCAAGGCGCACGACGAGCAGAACGCCGCGGGTGTCGGCGACCGCGTCCTCCTCATGGAGACCCGGCCGCTGTCCGCGACGAAGCGCTGGCGCGTCGTGGAGATCCTCGAGAAGGCGAAGTAACCAAGCGGGGGCGCAAGCCCCCTGCTGACCCCCGCCGGGGGCGGCCATGCGGCCCCCGGCGTGGGTTTTCGCCCGCAGAGGCTTAAGTAATTCCTTCGGGGGCTACCCCGCAGGACAGTTCCGCCAGGCTCGCAGGTGCGTCCCGAAAGGGCCCTGCGGGAACCGGCAGACAACCAGGAGATAGACGTGATCCAGCAGGAGTCGCGACTGCGTGTCGCCGACAACACGGGTGCGAAGGAGATCCTCTGCATCCGTGTGCTCGGCGGCTCCGGTCGCCGCTACGCGGGTATCGGTGACGTCATCGTCGCCACCGTCAAGGACGCGATCCCCGGTGGCAACGTGAAGAAGGGTGACGTCGTCAAGGCGGTCATCGTTCGCACCGTCAAGGAGCGCCGCCGTCCGGACGGCTCGTACATCCGCTTCGACGAGAACGCCGCCGTCATTCTGAAGAACGACGGCGACCCTCGTGGCACCCGTATCTTCGGCCCGGTCGGCCGTGAGCTGCGCGAGAAGAAGTTCATGAAGATCATCTCCCTCGCGCCGGAGGTGCTGTGAGCATGAAGATCAAGAAGGGCGACCTGGTCCAGGTCATCACCGGTAAGGACAAGGGCAAGCAGGGCAAGGTCATCGCGGCCTTCCCCCGCGAGGACCGTGTCCTGGTCGAGGGTGTCAACCGGGTCAAGAAGCACACCAAGGCCGGTCCGACGGCTCGCGGTTCGCAGGCCGGCGGCATCGTCACCACCGAGGCGCCGATCCACGTCTCCAACGTCCAGCTGGTCGTGGAGAAGGACGGCAACAAGGTCGTGACCCGCGTCGGTTACCGCTTCGACGACGAAGGCAACAAGATCCGCGTTGCCAAGCGGACGGGTGAGGACATCTGATGACGACCACCACCACTCCGCGCCTGAAGCAGAAGTACCGTGAGGAGATCACGGGCAAGCTGCGTGACGAGTTCAAGTACGAGAACGTCATGCAGATCCCCGGTCTCGTGAAGATCGTGGTCAACATGGGTGTGGGCGACGCCGCCCGCGACTCCAAGCTGATCGAGGGCGCCATCCGCGACCTCACCACGATCACCGGTCAGAAGCCGGCCGTCACCAAGGCCCGCAAGTCCATCGCGCAGTTCAAGCTGCGTGAGGGCCAGCCGATCGGTGCCCACGTCACGCTCCGTGGCGACCGCATGTGGGAGTTCCTGGACCGCACCCTGTCGCTGGCGCTCCCGCGCATCCGCGACTTCCGCGGCCTGTCCCCCAAGCAGTTCGACGGCCGTGGCAACTACACCTTCGGTCTCACGGAGCAGGTCATGTTCCACGAGATCGACCAGGACAAGATCGACCGCGTCCGGGGTATGGACATCACCGTGGTCACCACGGCGACCAACGACGCTGAGGGCCGCGCGCTCCTCCGTCACCTCGGCTTCCCCTTCAAGGAGGCGTGAGCGAGATGGCGAAGAAGGCTCTGATCGCGAAGGCTGCTCGTAAGCCCAAGTTCGGCGTACGTGGCTACACGCGCTGCCAGCGCTGTGGTCGTCCGCACTCCGTGTACCGCAAGTTCGGCCTGTGCCGCGTGTGCCTCCGTGAGATGGCTCACCGTGGCGAGCTGCCGGGCGTGACCAAGAGCTCCTGGTAATCCCCCCAATCAGGGATTAGCAGGGCTCTCGGTAAGCATCTGGGGCGGCAGGACGTCCAGCTCGCATGCCTTAGGCTTGTGGGGTTGGGCGTCTGCCGCCGCCCTTACGACTTACTACGCCGTAGGTCCACCGCGCCGCACCCGTCCCGTCTCGGATCGGGGAGAGGGATGGCGCACCAGGAAACCCCGGCGAGAGAGGCCGAAGGCCAATTCATGACCATGACTGATCCGATCGCAGACATGCTGACGCGTCTGCGGAACGCGAACTCGGCATACCACGACTCCGTGGCGATGCCGCACTCGAAGATCAAGTCGCACATCGCGGAGATCCTCCAGCAGGAGGGCTTCATCACGGGCTGGAAGGTCGAGGACGCCGAGGTCGGCAAGAACCTCGTCCTGGAGCTGAAGTTCGGCCCCAACCGTGAGCGCTCCATCGCGGGCATCAAGCGGATCTCCAAGCCCGGTCTCCGGGTGTACGCCAAGTCCACCAACCTGCCGAAGGTGCTGGGCGGCCTGGGCGTGGCGATCATCTCCACGTCCCACGGTCTCCTGACCGACAAGCAGGCGCAGAAGAAGGGCGTGGGTGGGGAAGTCCTCGCCTACGTCTGGTAGTTCGGGAACGGAGGAGAGACAAAATGTCGCGTATCGGCAAGCTCCCCATCCCGGTTCCCGCCGGCGTGGACGTCACCATCGACGGCCGTACGGTCGCGGTCAAGGGCCCCAAGGGCGAACTGACCCACACCGTCATCGCGCCGATCGACATCGCCAAGGCCGAGGACGGCACCCTTCAGGTGCTGCGGCCCAACGACGAGCGGCAGAGCAAGGCCCTGCACGGCCTGTCCCGCACGCTGGTGGCGAACATGATCACCGGTGTGACCCAGGGATACGTCAAGAAGCTCGAAATCAGCGGTGTCGGCTACCGCGTCGTGGCGAAGGGCTCCAACCTGGAGTTCTCCCTCGGCTACAGCCACCCGATCCTGGTCGAGGCCCCCGAGGGCATCACCTTCAAGGTGGAGTCCCCGACCCGTTTCTCGGTTGAGGGCATCGACAAGCAGAAGGTCGGCGAGGTTGCGGCCAACATCCGCAAGCTGCGCAGGCCCGACCCGTACAAGGCCAAGGGCGTCAAGTACGAGGGCGAAGTCATCCGCCGCAAGGTCGGAAAGGCGGGTAAGTAAGCCATGGCATACGGACAGAAGATCCTTAAGGGCGACGCCTACAAGCGCGCCGCGATCAAGCGCCGCCACATCCGGATCCGTAAGCACATCAACGGTACGGCGGAGCGTCCGCGTCTGGTCGTTACCCGCTCGAACCGCCACATCGTGGCCCAGGTGATCGACGACATCAAGGGTCACACCCTTGCGTCGGCGTCCACCCTGGACACCTCGATCCGCGGTGGCGAGGGCGACAAGTCCGCGCAGGCCAAGCAGGTCGGCGCCCTGGTCGCCGAGCGCGCCAAGGCCGCCGGTGTCGAGGCCGTCGTGTTCGACCGTGGTGGTAACCAGTACGCGGGGCGCATCGCCGCCCTGGCGGACGCCGCCCGCGAGGCCGGACTCAAGTTCTGAGTCCTGGTTCCGTAGCTAGCGGAGACAGAGAGAGGTAATTCCAATGGCTGGACCCCAGCGCCGCGGTGGCGGTGCCGGTGGCGGCGAGCGGCGGGACCGGAAGGGCCGTGACGGCGGCGCAGCTGCCGCCGAGAAGACCGCGTACGTTGAGCGCGTTGTCGCGATCAACCGCGTCGCCAAGGTTGTGAAGGGTGGTCGTCGCTTCAGCTTCACCGCGCTGGTCGTGGTGGGCGACGGTGACGGCACCGTGGGTGTCGGTTACGGCAAGGCCAAGGAGGTGCCGGCCGCCATCGCCAAGGGCGTTGAGGAGGCCAAGAAGCACTTCTTCAAGGTCCCGCGTATCCAGGGCACCATCCCGCACCCGATCACGGGTGAAAAGGCTGCCGGCGTCGTTCTCCTCAAGCCGGCTTCGCCGGGTACCGGTGTTATCGCCGGTGGTCCCGTGCGTGCCGTCCTGGAGTGCGCCGGTATCCACGACGTGCTGTCGAAGTCGCTCGGCTCGTCGAACGCGATCAACATCGTGCACGCGACCGTGGAGGCCCTGAAGGGTCTGCAGCGTCCCGAGGAGATCGCGGCCCGCCGTGGTCTGCCGCTCGAGGATGTCGCTCCCGCGGCTCTGCTGCGTGCGCGTGCCGGGGCTGGTGCTGCGTAATGGCTCAGCTCAAGATCACGCAGACGAAGTCGTACATCGGCAGCAAGCAGAACCACCGTGACACCCTGCGCTCCCTTGGTCTCAAGGGCATCAACACGCAGGTCGTCAAGGAGGACCGCCCCGAGTTCCGCGGCATGGTGCACACCGTCCGCCACCTCGTGACGGTCGAGGAGGTCGACTGATCATGGCGGAGAACAACCCGCTCAAGATCCACAACCTCCGTCCCGCCCCGGGCGCCAAGACCGCCAAGACCCGTGTCGGTCGTGGTGAGGCGTCGAAGGGTAAGACGGCCGGTCGTGGTACCAAGGGCACGAAGGCCCGCTACCAGGTTCCGGAGCGCTTCGAGGGTGGGCAGATGCCCCTCCACATGCGCCTCCCGAAGCTGAAGGGCTTCAAGAACCCGTTCAAGACCGAGTACCAGGTCGTGAACCTCGACAAGCTGGCCTCCCTCTACCCCGAGGGTGGCGAGGTCACCGTCGAGTCGCTGGTGGCCAAGGGCGCTGTTCGCAAGAACAGCCTCGTCAAGGTCCTCGGCCAGGGCGAGATCTCCGTGGCGCTGCAGGTGACGGTCGACGCCGTCTCCGGCTCCGCCAAGGAGAAGATCACCGCCGCCGGCGGTTCCGTCACCGAGCTCGTCTGAACACCACAGGCGTCTTGATGACCTGAACGATCCCGACCGGGGATACCCCACAAATGGGGTATCCCCGGTTGGTCGTTCCTAGGGCGGCAGTCCCGCCGGTAAGGTGGCCTGCACTGCCCTCTTTTCACGGGGTGCTGCACTTCCGGCACTCTGAGCGGCAGTTGCCCGTTACCTATTCGTCGAACCTCAAGACCGTCACCCTTGACGCAGTTGCGCGGGGGTCGCAGGAGGCACCGTGCTCACCGCGTTCGCCCGGGCGTTCAAGACGCCCGACCTGCGCAAGAAGCTGCTCTTCACGCTCGGCATCATCGTGGTCTACCGGGTCGGTACGCATGTCCCGATCCCAGGCGTCGACTACCGGAACGTCCAGACCTGTATCGACAACGCCGAGGCCAACCAGGGCCTGTTCGGCCTGGTCAACATGTTCAGCGGCGGCGCGCTGCTGCAGATCACGATCTTCGCGCTGGGCATCATGCCGTACATCACGGCGAGCATCATTCTGCAGCTGCTGACCGTGGTGATCCCGCGCCTGGAAGCCCTGAAGAAGGAGGGCCAGGCCGGTACGGCGAAGATCACGCAGTACACCCGTTACCTGACGGTGGCCCTCGCCATCCTCCAGGGCACCGGCCTCGTCGCCACCGCTCGCAGCGGCGCCCTGTTCTCGGGGTGCCCGGTGGCCAGCCAGATCGTCCCTGACCAGTCGATCTTCGTCACCATCACCATGGTCATCACCATGACCGCCGGTACGGCGTTCGTGATGTGGCTCGGCGAGCTCATCACCGACCGCGGCATCGGCAACGGCATGTCGATCCTGATGTTCATCTCGATCGCCGCCACCTTCCCGTCCGCCCTGTGGGCCATCAAGGAGCAGGGCTCGCTGGCCGGCGGCTGGATCGAGTTCGGCACCGTCATCGCGGTCGGCCTCGTCGTGATCGGCCTGGTCGTCTTCGTCGAGCAGGCTCAGCGCCGCATCCCGGTCCAGTACGCGAAGCGCATGATCGGCCGCCGATCCTACGGCGGTACGTCGACGTACATCCCGCTGAAGGTCAACCAGGCCGGCATCATCCCTGTGATCTTCGCCTCGTCGCTGCTCTACATCCCGGCGCTGGTCGCGCAGTTCGCCGGTGGAAACTCCGGTTGGAAGGTCTGGATCGAGAAGAATCTTGCGCTGCCGGACGCCCCGATGCACATGGTTCTCTACTTCATCCTGATCATTTTCTTCGCCTTCTTCTACGTGGCTATCTCGTTCAACCCCGAGGAAGTCGCAGACAACATGAAGAAGTATGGTGGCTTCATCCCGGGCATCCGGGCTGGCCGACCGACCGCTGAGTACCTGTCGTACGTGCTCAACCGGATCACCTGGCCGGGTTCGCTGTACTTGGGACTGATCGCTCTCGTGCCGACGATGGCGTTGGCTGGTTTCGGGGCAAACCAGAACTTCCCGTTCGGTGGGACCAGCATCCTGATCATCGTGGGTGTGGGTCTCGAGACGGTGAAGCAGATCGAGAGCCAGCTCCAGCAGCGCAATTACGAAGGGTTCCTCCGCTGATGCGTATCGTCCTCGTCGGGCCGCCGGGTGCCGGTAAGGGAACGCAGGCCGCGTTCCTGGCTCAGAACTTGTCGATCCCGCACATCTCCACGGGCGACCTGTTCCGGGCCAACATCAGCCAGCAGACGGAACTCGGCAAACTGGCGAAGTCCTACATGGACGCGGGCAATCTCGTGCCCGACGAGGTCACCATCGCCATGGCGAAGGACCGCATGGAGCAGCCGGACGCCGAGAACGGCTTCCTGCTGGACGGCTTCCCCCGCAACGTCTCCCAGGCCGAAGCGCTCGACGAGCTGCTCGAGACCGAGAGCATGCAGCTCGACGCGGTGCTGGACCTGGAGGTCCCCGAGGACGAGGTGGTCAAGCGCATCGCCGGCCGCCGCATCTGCCGTAACGACTCCGCGCACGTCTTCCACGTGACGTACAAGCAGCCGGCCAAGGAGGGCGTCTGCGACGTCTGCGGCGGCGAGCTGTACCAGCGGGACGACGACTCCGAGGAGACCGTCCGCAAGCGGCTGGAGGTCTACCACACGCAGACCGAGCCGATCATCGACTACTACAAGGCGCAGGGGCTGGTCGTGACCATCTCCGCGCTCGGCAAGGTCGAGGAGGTCACGGCTCGCGCCATGGAGGCGCTGCAGCGTGACGAGGACGGCAAGTAGTCGTTCATGCACAGCTACGGCCGCGGTTCCCCTCCGGGAGCCGCGGCTGCTGTGTGGGCGGGGTCTTCGCGCGGCCCCGTATCGTTGAAGGCATTCATGTTGTCCGCAGGTCCAGAAAGGCCGTAGCCCCCATGGTGCAGATCAAGACCCCCGAGCAGATCGCCAAGATGCGTGAGGCGGGGCTGGTCGTCGCCGCCATTCACGCGGCGACCCGCGAAGCCGCCGTGCCGGGGGCCACGACGAAGGATCTGGACCAGGTCGCCCGGAAGGTGCTCGCCGAGCACAACGCCAAGCCGAACTTCCTCGGGTACGGCGGTTTCCCCGCGACCATCTGCACCTCGGTGAACGAGGTCGTCGTCCACGGCATCCCCTCCGACGACGTCGTCCTCAAGGACGGGGACGTGATCTCCATCGACTGCGGCGCGATCATCGACGGCTGGCACGGCGACGCCGCGTACACGGCCTTCGTGGGCTCCGGTCACGCGCCGGAACTGGTCGAGCTCTCCCGGGTGACCGAGGAGTCGATGTGGGCCGGCATCGCGGCCATGAAGCAGGGCAACCGGCTGGTCGACGTCTCCCGGGCGATCGAGACGTACATCCGCCGCCAGCCCAAGCCCGGCGGTGGCCGGTACGGGATCATCGAGGACTACGGCGGTCACGGCATCGGCACCGAGATGCACATGGACCCGCACCTGCTGAACTACGTGGACCGCCGGCGCGGCAAGGGTCCGAAGCTGGTGCCCGGGTTCTGCCTCGCGATCGAGCCGATGGTGTCGCTGGGGACGCCGAAGACGGAGGTCCTGGAGGACGACTGGACGGTCGTCACCACGGACGGTACGTGGTCGTCCCACTGGGAGCACTCCGTCGCGCTGACGGAGGAGGGGCCGCTGGTGCTCACGTCTCCCGACGGGGGTAAGGCGAAGCTCGCCGAGCTCGGCATCGTCGCTGCTCCGGATCCGCTGGGCTGAGGCCTTCCGGGGTGGGCGGGTCCGCTGGCCGGCGGCTGCGGGTTCGTCGTGGCTTGTCGCGCCCACGCGGCGGAGCCGCATATCGACACAGCCCCGCGCCCCTATGGGGGCGCGCTTAAAGATCTGTCTGCTGGGGCAGGCTTTCTCGATTCGTGTTTCCGAGGGCCCTGTCGTAGACTGACTCGTCGGCTCTTGTGCATCCGCATGTCTGCATGCGCTCGCACTGAGTCGATCAAGGTAGTCGATTCGAAGGGCGAAGCGTGGCCAAGAAGCAAGGTGCCATCGAGATCGAGGGCACTGTCGTCGAGTCTCTTCCGAACGCCATGTTCAAGGTCGAGCTCCAGAACGGCCACCAGGTCCTGGCACACATCAGCGGCAAGATGCGTATGCACTACATCCGCATCCTCCCTGACGACCGGGTCGTGGTGGAGCTGTCTCCGTACGACCTGACGCGTGGCCGGATCGTCTACCGCTACAAGTAGATCTTGCCCGCGCCCCGGCTTCCGGGGTGGTGGCACTGACCCGGAGAACCTCACCCATGAAGGTCAAGCCGAGCGTCAAGAAGATCTGCGACAAGTGCAGGGTGATCCGCCGTCACGGCCGGGTCATGGTCATCTGCGACAACCCGCGCCACAAGCAGCGCCAGGGCTGACGCACGACCGATCCCTCTGCCTTCATCGCAGGGATTCGCGCGACGCAAGCTGAATATGTTCATACGCAGGACCCAGACCCCCGGGTCTGACACCCCCGGTCGGAGGCCGGGGACCCAGTTCGTACCTCATACGGCGGCTGGGAGTCGGTTCTGCGGAAGACCTCCGTCAAGTAACTGGAGCCATTGAATGGCACGCGTTTCCGGTGTTGACATCCCGCGCGACAAGCGCGTGGAGATCGCCCTCACCTACGTGTTCGGCATCGGCCGGACCCTCTCGCAGCAGACGCTGGCCGCCACCGGCGTCGACCCGAACACCCGCGTTCGCGACCTCTCCGAGGAGCAGCTCGTCGCGATCCGCGAGTTCGTGGACAACAACATCAAGACCGAGGGTGACCTCCGTCGCGAGATCCAGGCCGACATCCGCCGCAAGGTCGAGATCGGTACCTACCAGGGTCTGCGTCACCGCCGTGGTCTGCCCGTCCGCGGTCAGCGCACCAGCACCAACGCCCGCACCCGCAAGGGCCCGCGTCGCGCCATCGCCGGCAAGAAGAAGCCGGGCAAGAAGTAGTCCTCAGCGGACGCTCGTCAGCGGTCTTCGCTGCAGGACCGACCACCTCCCGTAGGAGTTATAGATGCCCCCCAAGGGTCGTCAGGGCGCTGCCAAGAAGGTGCGCCGCAAGGAAAAGAAGAACGTCGCTCACGGCCACGCGCACATCAAGAGCACGTTCAACAACACCATCGTCTCGATCACGGACCCGTCCGGCAACGTGATCTCCTGGGCCTCCGCCGGCCACGTCGGCTTCAAGGGCTCCCGGAAGTCCACGCCGTTCGCCGCGCAGATGGCCGCCGAGTCGGCTGCCCGCCGCGCCCAGGAGCACGGCATGCGCAAGGTCGACGTGTTCGTCAAGGGCCCGGGTTCCGGTCGTGAGACCGCCATCCGTTCGCTCCAGGCGACCGGTCTCGAGGTCGGCTCCATCCAGGACGTCACCCCGACCCCGCACAACGGTTGCCGTCCGCCGAAGCGCCGTCGCGTCTGACGTTCGTTTCACGGGCAGCGTTTTCGGGCGGTACGGCTCTGCAAAGGGGCGTATCGCCCGTACCCTTGCAGTACCCGTCCCTTTTTGTCGGGGACGGTCGAGTCGGGCGTCATATAGCGGGCGCCCCCGACTGAAGGATCTGATCCACACATGCTGATCGCTCAGCGTCCCTCGTTGACCGAAGAGGTCGTCGACGAATTCCGCTCCCGGTTCGTGATCGAGCCGCTGGAGCCGGGCTTCGGTTACACCCTCGGCAACTCCCTGCGCCGGACCCTCCTGTCCTCGATCCCGGGTGCGGCGGTCACGTCCATCCGCATCGACGGTGTCCTGCACGAGTTCACCACCGTGCCGGGCGTCAAGGAGGACGTCACCGACCTGATCCTCAACATCAAGCAGCTGGTCGTCTCCTCGGAGCACGACGAGCCGGTCGTGATGTACCTGCGCAAGCAGGGCCCGGGTCTGGTCACCGCCGCCGACATCGCGCCGCCGGCCGGTGTCGAGGTGCACAACCCCGACCTCGTCCTCGCCACGCTCAACGGCAAGGGCAAGCTGGAGATGGAGCTGACGGTCGAGCGCGGCCGCGGTTACGTCTCGGCCGTGCAGAACAAGCAGGTGGGCCAGGAGATCGGCCGGATCCCGGTCGACTCGATCTACTCGCCGGTGCTCAAGGTCACGTACAAGGTCGAGGCCACGCGTGTCGAGCAGCGGACCGACTTCGACAAGCTGATCGTCGACGTCGAGACCAAGCAGGCCATGCGTCCGCGTGACGCCATGGCGTCGGCCGGCAAGACCCTGGTCGAGCTGTTCGGTCTGGCCCGCGAGCTCAACATCGACGCCGAGGGCATCGACATGGGTCCGTCCCCGACGGACGCCGCCCTCGCCGCCGATCTCGCGCTGCCGATCGAGGAGCTTGAGCTCACCGTCCGGTCGTACAACTGCCTCAAGCGTGAGGGCATCCACTCCGTGGGTGAGCTCGTGGCGCGTTCCGAGGCCGACCTGCTCGACATCCGCAACTTCGGTGCGAAGTCGATCGACGAGGTCAAGGCGAAGCTGGCCGGCATGGGCCTGGCCCTGAAGGACAGCCCGCCCGGATTCGACCCGACCGCCGCGGCGGACGCCTTCGGGGCGGACGACGACGCGGACGCGGGCTTCGTGGAGACCGAGCAGTACTGAGTCTCTGCTTCCGGGGTTCGCGTCAGCGGACCCCGGATCTCCGACGGGCAACCGCTCGCTCGGATACTGACCCCGGTACCTGATACGGCCGGGGCAGACACCTAGGAGAAACACCATGCCGAAGCCCACCAAGGGTGCCCGTATGGGCGGCAGCGCCGCGCACGAGAAGCTGCTCCTCGCGAACCTCGCGAAGGCGCTGTTCGAGCACGGTCGCATCACCACCACCGAGGCGAAGGCGCGCAAGCTGCGTCCGTACGCCGAGCGTCTGGTCACCAAGGCGAAGAAGGGCGACCTTCACAACCGCCGTCAGGTGCTCCAGGTCATCACGGACAAGAGCGTCGTCCACACGCTCTTCACCGAGATCGGCCCGCGCTACGAGAACCGTCCGGGTGGCTACACCCGCATCACCAAGATCGGTAACCGCCGTGGCGACAACGCGCCCATGGCTGTCATCGAACTGGTCGAGGCGCTGACGGTGGCGCAGGAGGCGACCGGCGAGGCGGAGGCCGCGACCAAGCGTGCCGCGAAGGACGCCGAGGGCTCTGAGGCTCAGGTCGATGTGACCAAGGCCGAGGACGCCGAGGAGTCCAAGGACGCCTAAGCGTCTGCCGGGGATTGTTTGTTGGCGGCTGCGGCTTCGTCGTGGTTGTTCGCGCAGTTCCCCGCGCCCCTGAGAGGGCGTTTGCGGGTCCGTTCCTTTTCAGGGGCGGGCCCGCTTTTGTGTTGCTGAGAGGATCTGTACGTGAGTGATGAAGCAGCAGCCGGTCATGTGCGTGTGCGTCTTGATCTGTCGTACGACGGGAGTGAGTTCTCCGGGTGGGCCAAGCAGGCCGGGGGGCGGCGGACCGTGCAGGGGGAGATCGAGGATGCCCTGCGGACCGTGACGCGGTCGGGGCAGACATACGAGCTGACCGTGGCGGGGCGTACCGATGCCGGGGTGCACGCCCGGGGGCAGGTGGCGCATGTCGATCTGCCGCGTGAGGTCTGGGCCGAGCACAGCCAGAAGCTGCTGAAGCGGCTCGCCGGGCGGCTGCCCAGGGACGTGCGGGTGTGGGCCCTCAGGGAGGCGCCCAGTGGCTTCAACGCGCGGTTCTCGGCGGTCTGGCGGCGGTACGCGTACCGGGTCACCGACAATCCCGGGGGCGTCGATCCGCTGCTGCGCAACCATGTGCTGTGGCACGACTGGCCCTTGGACGTCGACGCCATGAACGAGGCCGCCCGGCGGCTGCTCGGGGAGCACGACTTCGCCGCCTACTGCAAGAAGCGGGAGGGGGCCACCACCATCCGCACGCTCCAGGAACTGAGCCTGGACAAGGGCGCGGACGGGATCATCACGGCGACCGTGCGGGCCGACGCCTTCTGCCACAACATGGTGCGCTCGCTCATCGGGGCGCTGCTGTTCGTGGGCGACGGGCACCGGCCGCCGGACTGGCCCGCGAAGGTGCTGGCGGCCGGCGTGCGGGACTCGGCCGTGCACGTCGTACGGCCGCACGGGCTGACGCTGGAGGAGGTCGGCTACCCGGCCGACGAGTTGCTGGCCGCGCGCAACAAGGAGGCACGCAACAAGCGGTCGTTGCCGTCGGGGTTGCCGTCGGCGGGGTGCTGCTGACCGGCTTCCGGGGGCCCCTCACCGGCGGGCGGAGTTCCAGGTGGTGACCAGCCCTGAGAGGGCCTTGGTGGCGGCGTCGGCGTCGGAGCCGTCGCCGCGTGCCTTGGGGGAGAGCTCCACGTGGACGAACGTGGCGTGGTGGCGTTCCGCGGCCTTGCCCTGGACGTTCGTGGTGCCTTCCAGGGGGCAGCGGGCCGACCAGCCCCGGCAGACCCGCAGCCCGTCGTCCTGCATGGCGTCGGCCAGGGCGGCGGCCTCGGTGAGGGTGCTGCGCGCGGCTCCAGTGGAGAGGACCGCCTCGTAGGGGCGGTCCGAGTCCTTGGCGAAGCCGTGCAGTTGCACGCCCGGGACGTCGCGTTTCTGGAGTTCCACGACGATGGCGTGGAAGACGCTGTCCTCCTCGTGGGCGACGTCGGCGGCGTCGCCCCGGCCCGCCTCGCGGTGCGCGCCGGCGAGGACCAGGGAGCCGCCGGGGTTGTCCTCCAGGAGCCGCACGCCGAGGCGTTCGGTGTCCCGGTCGGAGACCGGGTGCGGTACCTGGGCGTTCCAGCGGACGTCGGAGTCGGCGGTCAGATAGAGGCGCCCCCAGCGTTCGGCCCGGCCCGGGCGGGCGGCGGCGATCTCGTCGTACCTGCGGCCGGACTCGGTGTCGGTGAGGCGGGTGAGCTTGAGGCCGAGGGGGTCGAGCAGTCGTTCGGCCTGCGTGGCGTCGCCGTCCAGGAGGTGGCCGACGCCCTCGGCGACGCGCTCGCGTTGGGTGTCGTCCGGCGGGGTGTACGCGGCGTCGGGATCCAGATCCGCCGTGTACGCGAGGATCCTGCTGCGGAGGTCCACCAGTTCCCGGGCGCCCGGAGTGGAGTCGTCCGTTGACCGGTCTGGTGCCGATTGACAGCCGAACAAGGCGAGGACGAGTCCGAATTGGACCAAAATACGAGTCAAATGTGACTGTCTTGTGACGGTAACTTCCGTGGTGCTTGTGTGCTTCATGTGAATATGATGCGGTGACACTTCGTAATCCTCTCCGGATCGCCCGGGCGGCAACCGCTTTCGTGGCCACCGTCGCCGTCGCGACCGCGTGCAGCTCCGCGGCCTCCGCGCCGCAGGTGAAGCCGGGCGGCCGCTCGTTCACCGTCGCCGCCGCAGGTGATGTGCTGATCCACCCCGAGCTGGTCGACCAGGCCGCCAAGGATGCCAAGAAGACCGGCGAGGGTGAGGCCGGGCTGGACTTCAAGCCCTTGCTCGCCGGGATCGAGCCGGTCATCAGCAAGGCGGACCTGGCGATCTGTCACATGGAGACGCCCGTCGGCAATCCGCGGGGCCCCTTCGAGGGGTACCCGGAGTTCCTCGTGCCGCCGCAGATCCTGACGTCGCTCAAGGATGTGGGCTACGACACCTGCTCCACGGCCTCCAACCACACCTACGACCACGGTCTGGGCGCTGTACGGCGCACCTTGAACGCCATGGACAAGGCCGGCCTCGGACACACGGGCTCCGCCCGCACGCCCAAGGAGGCGGAACGGATCAACATCCGTGACGTCAACGGCGTCAAGGTGGCCCACCTCTCGTTCTCCTGGATGTCGTTCCTCAACCCGACGCCGGAGAAGGAGAAGTGGGCGTTCAACCAGATCGACACGGACGCGATCAAGGACGCCGAGGCCCGCGCCCGCGAGAAGGGCGCCGAGGTGGTCATCCTCTCGGTCCACTGGGGCCTTGAGCACTACAACGAACCGAGTGTTCCCCAGCTGCAGCTGGCGGAGCGGCTCACCGAGGAGACCGGGGTCGACCTGGTGATCGGACACCACGCCCACGTGGTGCAGCCGATCCAGAAGGTGAACGGCACCTGGATCGCCTACAGCCTGGGCAACCAGGTCGCCCGGCACTCCTCGCCCACCGGGCTCACCGAGGAGGGCGCGATCGGCTGGTTCGAGTTCCGCGAGACGACCGACGGCTGGGACGTCGCCGCCCGCTACGCCACGACGCTGGTGGACATCCCGCCCGAGGTGGAGGCCGGTGAGAAGCCGCCCGCCGGCGCGGTCGAGGACCACCGGGTGGTGGACGTACGGCGGGCACTCGAGACGCCGGGCGACCTCTCCGAGGAGCGGCTCGCCCGCTACCGGCTGGCGGCCGACCGCACGCGCGGCTTCCTGTACAACCGCGGGGCGCCGGGAGGCGACGGCCTGAAGGAGCTCGCGCTGGAGCGTGACTAGCGCCACAGCGCATCCGGGGCGACCGGCACAACTTCGTCGCTCGCCAACAGTCTTGTATACGGCGGTCCCTCACCCCTCCCGCGGGAGCGGTGTTCTGAGCGGCCGTTCTTCACCCAGAGAGGCCGGAGGAGACCACCGGTGACACCCACCCGCGCCGTGCGCCCCGTGAAGGGAGGACGGCGGCGCAGCCGGAGACGCGCGGACATGCCGCTGCTGGGCGGCGTCCGTCCCCCGATCGCGCTGCTGTGCGTGCTGGTGCTCGCACTCGCGGGCCTCACCGCCCAGGTGCTCGGACCCGCCGGCGAGCAGGCCGTACCGCAGGCGGTGCTCTCCTCGCAGCAGCACTTCGCGGAGGACGGGGCCATCGCCCTGCGTGCCTCCATCGACGAGCGGGTCACCGACCTGAACCGCACCGCCGCCGCGCTGAACGCGGGGCCGCCGGTCAAGCCCGAGCGCGTCCTGTCCGACCTGGGGAAGACCTACCAGAAGTGGACGGGCACCACGGTCCTGGACCTGGAGAGCGGCAAGGTCCTGGCCGCCAGGGGTGAAACGATTCCCCTCGGATGGCTGGACAAGGACGTCCTCACCGGGGACAAGGCCCTCAAGCCCCGCATGGTGCGGCTGGAGACCGGCGACGTCCGCCTGATGACGATGGCGGTCCTGGACTTCGAGGACGGGCCGCAGCAGCTGCTGCTCGCCTCCAACAGCCTGTCCGTGCCCGCCATCAACCTGGGCCAGTTCCGCTCCATGGCGGTCGTCGCCACCGGCGGGGAGATCCTGGCCACGGCAGGCTTCGAGCAGTCCGAGGCGCTCAACTCCGACCAGGAGCGCAAGGAGCTGGGCTTCCTCCAGAAGCAGATGAGCGGGCTGTCCGCGCAGGCGGCACGGGAGACCGAGCAGGACCCCGTCAGCGCCAGGGAGCCGGGTTCCCGCGGGTACCCCGGTGTCAGCGGGACCCTGGTCGGCGGGAGCTACAACGGCCGTGTCGCCACGGCCGGTTACGCCTCCCTCTCGTCCGCCGACCCGGAGGAGAAGAAGAGCGTCGGCGCGGGCCTCGGGCTCACCGTCGTGGCCCTGCTGCCCGTGGTCCAGCAGCAGGGCGCCGCCGCGGACCGGGAGTTGTACGGGCTGCTGGCGGCCGGAGCCCTGGTGGTGCTCGGACTGCTCGCCGCGGCCGTGCTGTGGGCGACCGTGCAGCGGCCGCTGCTGCGGCTGTTCCTGGAGTCCCGCCGACTGGCCCGGGGCGACCTGACCCGCCCGGTGGACGTGCCCCGCTGGGGTGAGGCCGCGCGCATCGGCTCCGCACTGGAGAGGCTGCGCGCGCAGCTGGGCGGCCCGAGCGAGGATCCCGGCGGGCGCCAGCGCGTCAAGGGGCGGTTCGGGGTGCGCGGGCCGCTCGCGCTGACCGCCGTCCTGCTGCTGCTGTGGTGTCTGCCCGTCGGCCTGCTGCTGAACCGCACCGACGACTCCGTCAGCATCCCGGCCAGCATGGTCGCGGACCAGCGTGACCGCACCGACCTGGTCGCCGACCGGGTGCGTCGGGCGCTCAACGAGGCGCAGGCGGACCTGGTGTCCACGTCCCGGCTGATCGACCCGGACGACACCGACGCCGGCCGCACTCTGCTCGAGGAGACCCTGCGCGAGCACACCCGCTACGAGGCGCTGTACCTCCTCGACGAGGACGGCGAGGTCGTCGGCCGCGCGGGCGAGGAGCCGCGCGCCGACTTCGCCGACGGGGACGACGTGCCGCTGGTCCGGGTCGTCGGCAAGGGCGGGAAGAAGCCGGTCGTCCAGGCCGCCGCGCCCCTGCCGGGCGGCAAGGGCATGACCCTGGTCGGCGAGGTCCGCATCGAGTTCCTCAACTCCCTGCTGAAGCGGCCCGGCCTCGGTGAGGTCCGTGTGGTCGACTCCAAGACGCAGACCATCGCCGCCAGCGACGGCTTCCTGGCCTTCGAGGACCTGCCGCGCGACGCGCTCACCGACCTCGTCCGGGCCGGCAGCGTCCACGTCGGCGCCGGGCCCGTCGAGAACGGCCTGCTGATCCGCGAGGGACGCGGGACCACGGTCGCCGCGGCCGCCCCGTTCTCCGGCGGCGGTGTGGCGGCCGACATCGGCTGGACCGTGGTCAGCTGGCAGAACGCCAAGGACTTCCAGATCACCCCGTACGAGCGCGAGGACCGCAGCGTCCTGGCCGGACTGCTCGGCCTGGCGCTGATCGTCGTCTGCCTCGGCTGGGTGTACCTGGTGGTGGCCCGGCCGATGCGGGCCCTGGCGGCCAGCGCGGAGAAGCTGGCCGACGGCGACCTCAAGTCCGTGCTCTACCCCCGCTACCAGGACGAGGTCGGCGCCGTCGTACGCAGCCTCGAACTGCTGCGCCAGCAACTCCACGCCCGTAAGCAGACCCAGGCGCGCCGGCTCGCGGAGCCGGAAGCCGGCGTTCGGGGAAGGTGACCCAGCCGTGCTCTATCTGTACTTCGTCCTGCTCACCGGCAGCGTGCTGCTGCTCGTGGCGGGCATCGTGGAACAGCGCCGGCACTACGCCAGCCTGCACAGCATCCCGTCGCGCGTGCTCGTCAACGGCATCCGCGGCAAGTCCTCCATCACCCGGCTGTGCGCCGGGGCCCTGCGCGGCGGCGACCTGGTCACCGTGGCGAAGACCACGGGCACGGCGGCCCGGTTCATCCACCCGGACGCCACCGAGGAGCCGGTCTACCGCAAGTTCGGCATCGCCAACGTGGTGGAGCAGATCGGCATCGTGCGCCGGGCCGCCACCTACCGGCCCGACGCCCTCGTCATCGAGTGCATGGCCGTCATGCCGGCCCTGCAGGAGGTGAACCAGAGCAAGCTGATCCGCTCCACGATCGGCGTGCTGTGCAACGTCCGCGAGGACCACCTCGCCGAGATGGGGCCCACCCTCGACGACGTGGCGCGGTCGCTGTGCCGCTCCATGCCGGAGGACGGCATCTGCGTCACCGCCGAGAAGGAGCGCTTCCACATCCTCCAGGAGGAGGCCGACGCCCGTAACTGCCAGTTGATCTACGCCGACCCGGAGACCGTCACCGACGAGGAGCTGCGCGGCTTCAGCTGGTTCACCTTCAAGGAGAACGTCGCGATCGCCCTCGTCGTGGCCGAACTGCTCGGCGTGGAACGGCAGGTCGCCCTGCAGGGCATGTACGACGCCCCGCCGGACCCGGGCGTGCTGTCCGTCGAGCGCTACGCGACGCCCGAGGGCAAGCGGCTCGCCTTCGCCAACGTCTTCGCGGCCAACGACCCCGAGTCGACGCTGATGAACATCAACCAGCTGCTCGACCTCGGAGCCATCCACCGGCCGCTGAACGTCGTGATCAACTGCCGGCCCGACCGCGTGGAGCGCAACGGGCAGATGGGCGAGATCATCCCCGACCTCCAGCCGGACCACGTCTTCGTCATCGGGCACCCCGCCAAGAGCGCGATCGACGCCATCCCCGCCGAGTGGCGCGACCGCGCGATCGACCTCGGGGGTGAGCGCCGGTCGGCCGAGGAGTTCATGCCCGCCCTGCTGGAGCGCCTGGCCGCCGACTCCTCCCTGGTCGCCATCGGCAACATCCACGGCCAGGGCGAGGAACTGCTGGAGTACCTGGCCGAACTCCCGGCGGACGAGTCCGCGCCCGCGGAAGCGGACCGGCCCGCGGACGCCCCGGTGCCGCCGCATCAGCCGGCGCGCCTGGATCCGTACGCCTCATACCCCGTGGCCTATGAGGAGCGCTACCAGGCCACGCAGACCCAGGAGATCCCGGTGGTCCGCATCCCCGCTCAGCAGCGCCAGCCGTCGTGGGCGCAGCAGCACGCCGCTCAGCACCAGGGCCAGTACGGCCAAGGGCAGGGCCAGTACGCCGCCCCGGTCCAGGAGACCTGGCCGCACGGCGACGACGCGGGCGGCGGTCATCCGTACCCGGCGGCCGACGGCGGTGGGCAGCATCCGCGCCACTGACCTCCACGGGCGGGGACGACACCCCGCGCCCGCACGCCTGAGCCGACCGCCCCGCACCACGACCCGCACCCGTGCCCGGAGACCCCGTTGACCACCGCCGCCCTGACCCCCGAGATGGCCGCCCTCGGCATCGCCATCGGCCTGTTCTTCTCGCTGTTGTGCTACCTGACCACCAACCTGTCGCCCGGCGGCATGATCACGCCGGGCTGGCTCGCCCTGACCCTCATCGAGGACCTCCAGCGGGCGGCCATGGTGGTCGGCGTCACCGCCCTGACCTACGCGGGCACCAAGGTCATGCAGCGGCTGGTGATCCTCTACGGCAAGCGGCTGTTCGCCGCGGTGGTCCTGCTGGGCGTGCTGCTCCAGGCCACGGTGATGATCGTGCTGTCGATCGAGTTCCCGCTGCTGTACGGCAACCAGACCCTCGGCTTCATCGTGCCCGGCCTGATCGCCTACCAGATGGTCCGCCAGCCCAAGGGGGCGACGCTGCTGGCGACCGGCACCGTCTCGCTCATGGCCTACATCGTCGTCGCCGCCGGACTGCTGCTCGGCATCATGCCCACCGTCTGAGACCGGCGTCCCGGCGACCGAGAACCCAGGAGAGAACACATGGCAGGGAAGAAGAAATCGAGGCCGGTCCTCTCCGGCCTCGTGGTGCTGGGGCTCGTCGCGACCTCCGGCTACCTCACCGTGGAGCTGCGCAAGCAGGAGGAGAAGGGCGTCCCGGAGATCACGAACGTCGGCGTGCTGGACGGCTCGGACCGGGCCGGCGGCGCGGCGAAGACCCGCGACAAGGGCGGGGAGACATGGTCCCGGCTGGAGAATCCCGCACGCTCCGTGCTGCGCGGCTCCGACGGTCAGGTCAGGGCGGTGTTCACCGACGGGGCGCGCACCGCGACCCTGACCGGACCGGCCCGCACCTTCACCGAGCCGTCCTCGACGAGCTCCAAGGTCTCCACGACGGACTGGGTCCGCCTCATGCCCGAGCCCTGGAAGAAGGGCGCGGACAAGGAGAAGTGGTTCAAGGACTGGTACAAGGAGTACGAGTCCAGCAAGGAGGACGACCTCCTGGCGATCTCCTTCCAGTACGTCGCGGGCGCCAAGCAGAAGAAGGACGAGCAGGGCACCGTCATCGCCGGTGACGCCAACTTCGGGCCCCTCAACGCGAACGGGGCGGAGGGCGGCGACCTGCGCCTGGAGCAGTCCGACTTCTACGACTACCTCGGCGTCCAGTACCCCTTCCGCGACGGCGTGATCGGCCAGCCGGAGACCGCGCGTGCCCGGTCGATCGACTGCTCGGGCTACATGCGGATGGTGTTCGGCTACCGCGCCCGCTACCCGCTGATGTCCTCGGACGAGTCGGGTGACGGCCTGCCGCGCACCGCCAACGGCATGGCCCGCTCCGATCAGGGTGCCGACATCCTGCCGCTCACCGGCATCTCGGCCAAGGACCGGCCCACCGGCATCGACCAGCTCCAGCCCGGGGACCTGGTCTTCTTCAAGCTCGACACCCGGACGAAGCAGCGCCTGGACCACGTCGGCATGGTGCTCGGCTACGACACCGAGGGCCACCTGCTCTTCGTCTCCAGCCGCGAGGAGGTCAACGGACCGACCATCGGCGACGTCGGCGGAGTGTCCCGGCTGGACGGCAACGGCTACTACGCCAAGACGCTGCGCAGCGCGAAGAGGCTGTGACCGGGCGTGCCGCGGCCGGTCACCCGTCGGCCGCGGCCGACGCCTGCGCCTGGCCGCGGCGGTGGATCTGGCGGAACGTGAACAGCTGGAGGTTGTCGCCCGAGGCGAACACCTTCGTGTCCTTCTCCGTCACGTCCTTGCCGCTGGTGAAGCCGGCGTTGGTGAAGTAGGCGTAGCGGCCGTAGGAGTTGCTGGTCGTACGGCAGAACCCGGCTTCGCAGAAGGGCTTCACGCCGCCGCCGGAGAGCGACTTGACGAAGCTCTTCTTGTTGGTCTGCCCCTTGGCCTTGGCGGCCTGCGCCTCGGTGTCGAAGACCGCCACGCCGACCGTCACGGCTATGCCGTCCACGGAGTAGGTGACGCGTATCAGGCGCGTGCAGTCGTTCGCCGTGAGGATCTTCGGCAGCGTGCCGCCCGAGGCCGAGGCGCAGTTCTTGGTGTCGGCCGTGGGGCCCTTCTTGTACGTCGTCTCGCCCATGGTCAGCTGCGTGCCCGGGAAGAGCGTGTCCGGGCTGAGCTCAGCCGTGTCCTTCTTCGCGCTGGCGATGAAGTCCTTCGGGTCCAGCGGGGGCGGGGCGCTGGTCGGGGCGAAGGACGGGGCCGAGGCGGACTCGCTCGGGATGTCGGCCGAGGGCACCTGGGAGGTCGGGCTGCCGGCCTGGCTGTCGCCGCCGGCGGAGACCACGGCCACGGCGACGGCGGCACCGATCGCGACGGTGGCGAGGGCGCCGCCGCCGACCAGGAACAGCCGGCGTCGTTTGTTACGGGCCTCGGACGCCTCGGCGAGCGCGGCCCAGTCCGGAGACTGGCCGCCCCCGCTGCTCCAGGGCTGCTGCGACTGCGGTTTCCATGGATCCCACTGGGACTGGGGTCCCCCCTGCCCAAAGCTCATGGGGCGCATCTTAGACGGGACATGGGGCGTGCTGGTCCGCCTGGTTGGACCCTCGAACCCCTAGCGTTCCTCCCATGCGGACGGGCAAAGGCGACATCTGCGGGTGGTTGGGACGACTGCTGCCGGCCGGGGTGCTGCTGGTGTGCCTGTGGTCCTGGCCGTCGGCCGCGGCCGCGATCGGGGTGTGGCCGTCGGTCGGGCTCGGGGTGCTGCGGGCGCTGCGCGGGCCGGGCGGCGGCGGCTCCCTGCCGCGCCGGTGCGCCGCGGTGCTCGTCAATGTGCTGCTGACGGCGGTGTTTCCGTACGTGCGGCCGGTGCGGCGCCGGACGCTGCGCAGGGCCGTGACTCTCTGTGCCGTCCTGTGCGTCTCCGTAGCCGATCGTCGGCGATGATCCCGCGTTTTGACCCCTGTCGTGAGCCCCGGTATTCTGCTCTTTCGTTGTGTATTGGCTTGCTCATTCTCACGGGACGGGCCCTTACACCGGTCCACCGGGCCGATGACCAGCGACCAGCACGCGGTTTGCGTCACCGCAGTGCGGTCAAGGCTGTCGTGATCGTTTCGGTGACCTGTTATGGACCATTCACTCGAAGCGAAGGCTACGAACCGTGCGTACGTACAGCCCCAAGCCCGGCGATGTGACGCGCCAGTGGCACGTCATCGACGCCCAGGACGTTGTCCTGGGTCGTCTCGCCACCACCGCAGCGACCCTCCTCCGGGGCAAGCACAAGCCGATCTATGCGCCCCACGTCGACGCTGGTGACTTCGTCATCATCATCAACGCGGACAAGGTGCACCTGTCCGGCAACAAGCGGACCCAGAAGATGGCGTACCGCCACTCCGGTTACCCGGGTGGTCTGCGCTCCGTCCGTTACGACGAGCTGCTCGACAAGAACCCCGAGAAGGCCATCGAGAAGGCCGTCAAGGGCATGCTCCCCAAGAACACTCTGGGCCGTCAGATGCTCTCGAAGCTGAAGGTCTACAAGGGTGACCAGCACCCGCACGGCGCGCAGCAGCCGCAGCCGTACGAGATCACCCAGGTCGCGCAGTAAGTCCGGCCACCCCCTAAGACTGAAGAGAATCTGAGGAGAATCGTGGCCGAGACCACTGCCGAGCAGCCGCTCGAAGAGCTTGACATCGACAGCTACACCACCGAGTCCGAGGTGCCCGTCGAGGGCGAGTACACCTCGGAGTCCATGGCCTCCCGCTTCGGCGAGCCCCAGCCGGCCGCCGGCCTGGGCCGTCGCAAGAACGCCATCGCCCGCGTCCGGATCATCCCGGGCACCGGCAAGTGGAAGATCAACGGTCGCACCCTCGAGGACTACTTCCCGAACAAGGTGCACCAGCAGGAAGTCAACGAGCCCTTCAAGGTGCTCGAGCTCGAGGGCCGCTACGACGTCGTCGCCCGCATCGCCGGTGGCGGTGTCTCCGGCCAGGCCGGTGCGCTCCGTCTCGGTGTCGCCCGCGCGCTGAACGAGGCGGACGTCGACAACAACCGCGGCGCCCTCAAGAAGGCCGGCTTCCTCCGCCGCGACGACCGTGCGGTCGAGCGCAAGAAGGCCGGTCTGAAGAAGGCCCGCAAGGCCCCGCAGTACAGCAAGCGCTAATCGCGTCGCTGTCGTTGCGACTGTCTTCGCAACGTTGCGCCTGATTTCGCAACGATCGCCCCGGCGGCACGTTCTGTGCCGCCGGGGCGTTCCCGTACACAACCCCTGCGGATGTCGGACCGTCCCCGGGGATGTACTGGAGCCGCACTCTCTCGCAATTCGGAGGACACCACAGTGGGACGACTCTTCGGCACGGACGGCGTGCGCGGTGTCGCCAACGCGGACCTGACGGCGGAGATGGCCCTCGGCCTCTCCGTGGCCGCGGCGCACGTACTGGCCGAGGCGGGCACGTTCGAGGGACACCGGCCGACCGCGGTGGTCGGGCGGGATCCGCGTGCGTCCGGGGAGTTCCTGGAGGCCGCCGTGGTCGCGGGCCTCGCCAGCGCCGGCGTGGACGTCCTGCGGGTCGGCGTGCTGCCGACGCCGGCGGTGGCGTACCTGACCGGCGAGCTCGGCGCCGACCTCGGTGTGATGCTCTCCGCGAGCCACAACGCCATGCCCGACAACGGCATCAAGTTCTTCGCCCGCGGCGGGCACAAGCTCGCCGACGAGCTGGAGGACCGGATCGAGTCCGTCTACGAGGAGCACCGCACCGGCGCCCCGTGGGACCGGCCGACCGGGGCCGGGGTGGGCCGCGTGCGTGACTCCGAGGAGGGCGCCGACCGGTACGTCGAGCATCTGCTGCGCGTCCTGCCGAACCGGCTCGACGGGCTGAAGGTCGTCCTCGACGAGGCGCACGGCGCCGCCCACCGGGTCTCGCCCGAGGTCTTCCAGCGGGCCGGTGCCGAGGTTGTCACGATCGGGGCCGAGCCGGACGGGCTCAACATCAACGACGGGTGCGGCTCCACGCACCTGGACAAGATCAAGGCCGCCGTCGTCGAGCACGGGGCCGACCTGGGCATCGCGCACGACGGGGACGCCGACCGGTGCCTCGCCGTGGACCACACCGGCGAGGAGGTGGACGGCGACCAGATCCTGGCCGTGCTCGCCCTGGCCATGCGCGAGGCGTCCACGCTGCGGTCCGACACGGTCGTGGCGACGGTGATGTCCAACCTCGGCTTCAAGCTCGCCATGGAGCGCGAGGGCATCCGGCTCGTGCAGACCGCCGTGGGTGACCGGTACGTGCTGGAGGAGATGAAGGAGCACGGGTTCGCCCTCGGGGGCGAGCAGTCCGGGCACGTGATCATCCTCGACCACGCGACGACGGGCGACGGCACGCTGACGGGGCTGCTGCTGGCGGCGCGGGTCGCACAGAGCGGGCGTCCGCTGCGGGAGCTGGCGTCGGTGATGGAGCGGCTGCCGCAGGTGCTGATCAATGTGCGGGACGTCGACAAGTCCCGGGTGACGACGTCGGCCGAGCTGTCCTCGGCGGTCGCCGACGCGGAGCGGGAGCTGGGCGCCACCGGGCGGGTGTTGTTGCGGTCCTCGGGGACCGAGCCGCTGGTTCGCGTGATGGTGGAGGCGGCCGATATCGAGCAGGCTCGGGCTGTGGCCGGGCGGTTGGCCGATGTCGTGAAGTCTGCGTTGGGGTAGTCGGCCTTTGCGGGCAGGGGGTGGGGGTTCTGCTGAGTGCGGGCTGCGGGTTGTCCGTGGCTTGTCGCGCCCACGCGGCGGAGCCGCACATAGATGCAGCCCCGCGCCCCTTATGGTCGCTTCGACCAGAGCCATTTCTGGGTCAGCAAGGTCAGCGTGCCGGCGACGATGATGCCCAGCAGGTTCAGCAGGAGCTGTTCCGTGGAGCCCTTGGTCTGGCCCATGTCGCCGTAGCTCAGGGCCACCGCCGCGTTCGCCGCGGCCGGGATCGTGGTCACCGAGATGGCCACACCCACCAGGGCGCCCGACTTGGCGGAGGTCAGGGAGAGCGTGCCGGCGATGCCGGCCAGGACCGCCACGACGAACGAGAACCAGTCGGGGGCGTAGATGAACCCCGTGTTGGGGCGGTCCGCCCTGAGCCGCCCCTCGCTGAACAGGCCGACCGCGTCCATGAAGAGGCTGAAGCCGACCGTCACCGCCATCGCCACCGCGAAGCCCACCAGGAGGGCGATCAGCGAGCGCAGGGCCAGGCGTGCTTTGCTGCGGACGATCGCGGTGCAGATGCCGGCGAGAGGGCCGAACTCCGGGCCCACCGCCATGGCGCCCACGATCAGGATCGCGTTGTCCAGGACCACACCGCAGGCGGCGAGCATCGTGGCGAGGGTGATGAACGCGAGGTAGGTGACGGAGAGGGTCGACTCCTCGTGCGTCGCGTCGCTGAGGTGCTCCCACAGGACCGCGTCGGCGCCCTCGCCGGGTGCGTCGGCCGCGGCCTGGTCGGCCCGCTCGGACAGCGACAGGTCGATGGCCTCGACGGCGATGGAGCCATGGGTGTCGATGCCGAGTTCTCGCAGGCCGACGAGCAGTTCGTCACCCGCCTCGCGCGCCACGTCGCACATCACGACGTCCCCGGCGGGGTTGCGGGCGGCGTCCGGCAGCACGACGAGGTGGGCGGTGCCGACCGTCTTGTCGATCAGCCGCACCACGTCGTCGGTCTTGTCGGGCGGTGTGATCAGGCGCAGGTGGAGCATGACGGTTATCTAACCGGTCTTTGCCCCGGGCGTCACAGCTTGCGCAGGCTGAGGCGCTGCACCTTGTGGTCCGGGCCCTTGCGCAGGACGAGGGTGGCGCGGCCGCGGGTGGGGGCGATGTTCTCGACCAGGTTGGGCTGGTTGATGGTGCGCCACATCGTCCGGGCGTAGTCGAGGGCCTCCTCCTCCGAGACCTGGGTGTACTTGCGGAAGTACGAGGAAGGGTTCTGGAAGGCGGTCGCGCGCAGCTTGCGGAAGCGGTTGAGGTACCAGCGCTCGATGTCCTCGACGCGGGCGTCGACGTACACGCTGAAGTCGAAGTAGTCGGCGAGACCGACCCGGGTGCGGCCGTCCTTGCCCGGGAGGGCGGGCTGGAGGACGTTCAGGCCCTCGACGATCAGGATGTCGGGGCGGCGGACCGTGAGCTTCTTGTCGGGGACGATGTCGTAGATCAGGTGGGAGTAGACGGGGGCCGTGACCTCGTCCTTGCCGGCCTTGATGTCGGCGACGAAGCGGGTCAGCGCGCGGCGGTCGAAGGACTCGGGGAATCCTTTCCGCGACATCAGGCCGCGGGCCTGGAGCTCCTTGGTGGGCAGCAGGAAGCCGTCGGTGGTGACCAGTTCGACGCGCGGGTGTTCCGGCCAGCGCGAGAGCAGGGCTTGGAGGAGCCGGGCGACCGTCGACTTGCCCACGGCGACCGAGCCGGCGACTCCTATGACGAACGGGGTGCCGGACTGGGAGCCCTGCTCGCCCAGGAACGTGTTGAGCGCGCCTCTGAGGCCGTCCGTGGCACCGACGTAGAGGTTGAGAAGTCTGGACAGCGGGAGGTAGATGTCCCGCACCTCGTCGAGGTCGATGACATCGCCGAGGCCGCGCAGCTTCTCGACCTCCTCGGCCGTCAGCGGCAGCGGCGTCTTGTCGCGCAACGCGCTCCACTCGGCTCGGGTGAGGTCGACGTAGGGAGTCGCCTCCGGCCGCTGCCGGTGGGCGCTCCGGGGCATCGAGGAAGCCGGAGAGATCACAGTCCATTGTTACGGGCGTACGAACGGACGGTGAGGTGGGATCCGTCACGCAGCGTCCTCGGTCCCTCCCATTTGGGAGAAAACCGGCCAAGGGGAGGAATGTCAGTGGCGTGCGTCACAGTTGTGGGAGAGGTGGGCCCGGGCCGGGGTCCAGGAACACCGAGGGGTGACCCATGACGTATGCGATAGAAGCGGAAGGCCTGGTCAAACGGTTCAAGGAGACCGAGGCGCTGGCCGGTGTCGACCTGGCGGCCCGCAAGGGCACGGTGCTCGGGCTGCTGGGGCCCAACGGTGCCGGGAAGACGACCGCGGTGCGGATCTTCGCGACGCTGCTGCGCCCGGACGGGGGCACGGCCCGGGTGGCCGGTCACGACGTGGTCCGCGAGGCCGGGGTCGTACGGGCCATGGTCGGGTTGACCGGGCAGTACGCGGCGGTCGACGAGAACCTGACCGGCACGGAGAACCTGCTGCTCATCGGCCGGCTGCTGGGCCTGCCGAGACGGGAGGCGAAGGCGCGGGCGGGGGAGCTGCTGGAGCGTTTCCAGCTGACGCACGCGGCCGGCCGGGCCGTGAAGACGTTCTCGGGAGGCATGCGCCGGCGCCTGGACCTCGCGGCCAGCCTGGTGGGACGGCCCCGCATCCTCTTCCTCGACGAGCCGACCACGGGCCTCGACCCGCACAGCCGTGGTGAGCTGTGGGACATGCTGCGCGCCCTGGTCGCGGACGGTGCGACCGCTCTGCTGACCACGCAGTACCTGAACGAGGCCGATGTGCTCGCCGACGACATCGTGGTGATCGACAAGGGCCGGGTGATTGCCGAGGGTGCGCCGGACCAGCTGAAGGCCCAGGTCGGCGGCCAGGTGCTGGAGCTGCGGCCGATCCTCGGGCAGGACCTCGCGCGGGCGCACGCCCTGGTGGCCGGGGCCGCCGGCCCGGAGACGCGGATCGAGGGCGAGAGGATCACCGCTCCGGTGAAGGACCCCGAGCTGATGCCTGCCGTCGTGCGCGCGCTGGACCGCGAGGGGATCGCGGTGGGCGAGCTGGCCCTGCGCCGCTCCTCGCTCGACGAGGTCTTCCTCGCCCTGACCGGCCACCGTGCCGAACCGGGCGAGCCCGAGCAGAACGGCGGCGCGGCCGTCCGGGACGAGGGCGAGGGCGAGGACGAGCTGGAGAAGGCGGTGAGCCGCTCATGACCGCCACCACCATCACCGCGCCGGTCACCGCGTCGGGTCGCGTGCCGCCCCTCGCCGGGGTGCGGCAGACCTTCACGATGGCCTGGCGGAGTCTGGTCGCCGTCAAGCACAACCCGCTCGAACTGGTCGACTACAGCATCACGCCGATCATGTTCGTCTTCCTGTTCACCTACGTGCTGGGCGGGCAGATGGCCGGATCGCCCGAGGCGTACCTGAAATACGCGCTGCCCGGGATCATCGTGCAGAACACGCTGTTCATGACGATGTACACGGCGATGGCGCTCAACACCGACCTCACCAAAGGTGTCTTCGACCGGCTGCGCAGCCTTCCCATCGCGCGCTCCGCCCCGCTGATCGGGCGGATCACGGCCGACCTCGCGAAGCACGTGTGGGCGATGCTGCTGATGATCGGCCTCGGACTGGCGCTCGGCTTCCGCGTCACCGGCGGGTTCGACACGTTCCTGCTCGGCGTGCTGCTGGTGGTGGTGTTCGCCGCGGCCGTGTCGTGGTGCGCGGTGCTGATCGGGATGCTGGCCGGTGACGCGGAGAAGGTGCAGGCCTTCGCCTTCACGATCATCTTCCCGGTCACCTTCACCAGCAGCGCCTTCGTCGTCGTCGACACCATGCCCGGGTGGCTCCAGGCGTGGAGCGACGTCAACCCGGTCACGCACCTGTCCGACGCCTTCCGCGGGCTACTGCTCGGCGGGGCGGTGGCGGAGCCGGTGCTGTGGTCGCTGGTGTGGGCGGCGGGAATCGCGCTCGTGTTCTATCCGCTGGCGATGAGGTCGTATCGCGCGAAGGTGTGAGGGCAGGGGCGGATCTTCGCGGGTCTTCGTGGGTCTTCGCGCGTCTTCGCGGTCTTCGCGGGTCTTCGTCAGGGAGCAGGCCTTCGTACCCCGGTGGGAATTTCCGATTTCGGGCACGCTACGGCAGGTTCGGCGCGGGAATCGACCCTAAGCTGCCGCCCATGTGTGGAATCGTGGGATACGTGGGGCCGCAGCCGGCGCTCGAGGTCGTGACGGCCGGGCTGAAGCGGCTGGAGTACCGGGGCTACGACTCGGCGGGCGTCGCCGTGCTGGCCGACGGGGGGCTGGCGACGGCCAAGAAGGCAGGCAAGCTCCTCAACCTGGAGAAGGAACTGGACGGCAGGCCGCTGCCGACGGGCACGACGGGCATCGGTCACACCCGGTGGGCCACACACGGCGGCCCGACCGACGCCAACGCCCACCCGCACATCGACAACGCGGGACGGGTCGCGGTCGTCCACAACGGCATCATCGAGAACTTCGCCCTGCTGCGGGCCGAGTTGGAGGAGCGGGGGCACGAACTGACCTCCGAGACCGACACCGAGGTCGTCGCCCACCTGCTCGCCGAGGAGTTCTCCTCGTGCGCGGACCTCGCCGAGGCGATGCGGCTGGTGTGCCGGCGGCTGGAGGGCGCGTTCACGCTGGTCGCGGTGCACGCCGACGAGCCGGACGTGGTGGTGGGCGCGCGGCGGAACTCGCCGCTGGTGGTGGGCGTTGGGGAGGGCGAGGCCTTTCTCGCCTCGGACGTCGCCGCGTTCATCGCCCACACGCGGTCGGCGATCGAGCTGGGACAGGACCAGGTGGTGGAGCTGCGCCGGGACGGCGTGACGGTGACGGGCTTCGACGGCCGCCCCGCCGACGTCCGCTCGTACCACGTCGACTGGGACGCGTCGGCCGCGGAAAAGGGGGGCTATGACTACTTCATGCTCAAGGAGATCGCCGAGCAGCCCAAGGCGGTCGCCGATACGCTGCTGGGCCGGATCGACGGCTCGGGTTCGCTGACCCTGGACGAGGTGCGGATCCCCGCGGGGGTGCTGCGGGAGATCGACAAGGTCGTCATCGTCGCGTGCGGTACGGCCTTCCACGCCGGGATGATCGCCAAGTACGCCATCGAGCACTGGACGCGGCTGCCGTGCGAGGTGGAACTGGCCAGTGAGTTCCGGTACCGGGATCCGATCCTGGACGCGCAGACCCTCGTCATCGCCATCTCCCAGTCCGGCGAGACCATGGACACGCTCATGGCACTGCGGCATGCCCGCGAGCAGGGCTCCAAGGTGCTGGCGATCTGCAACACCAACGGCTCGACGATCCCGCGCGAGTCGGACGCGGTGCTGTACACGCACGCCGGTCCCGAGGTGGCCGTCGCCTCCACCAAGGCGTTCCTGACGCAGCTCGTCGCGTGTTACCTGGTCGCCCTGTATCTGGGCCAGGTGCGGGGCACCAAGTGGGGGGACGAGATCCGGGCGGTGATCCGCGACCTGTCCTCGATCGGCGGCGCGGTGGAGCAGGTGCTGAGCACGATGGAGCCGGTGCGGGAGCTGGCCCGCACGCTCGCCTCGAAGAACACGGTGTTGTTCCTCGGCCGGCATGTGGGGTATCCCGTGGCGCTGGAGGGCGCGCTCAAGCTCAAGGAACTGGCCTACATGCACGCCGAGGGCTTCGCGGCGGGGGAGTTGAAGCACGGGCCGATCGCCCTGATCGAGGAGGATCTGCCGGTGGTCGTCGTGGTGCCGTCGCCGCGCGGGCGGTCCGTGCTGCACGACAAGATGGTGTCCAACATCCAGGAGATCCGGGCGCGGGGCGCGCGGACGATCGTCATCGCGGAGGACGGGGACGAGGCGGTGGCGCCGTACGCGGACCACTTGATCCGGGTGCCGGCCACGCCGACCCTGCTCCAGCCGCTCGTGGCGGCGGTACCGCTTCAGGTGTTCGCGTGCGAGCTGGCGACGGCTCGCGGGAACGAGGTGGACCAGCCTCGGAATCTGGCGAAGTCGGTGACGGTGGAGTAGCGGAGCAACAGAAAAGGGGCGAACGGCCGGTCGCCGTTCGCCCCTGTGCAGCCTGCGACTACCAGTTGATGCAGGTCTTCGGGACCCAGCCGTTCACCTTGTCGCCGCCGTAGTACCACATGTTGCTCTTCTTGCCGCAGGCCGTGTAGGAACCGCCCTTGTAGGCCTTGCCGTCGTTGCAGATCCCGCCGCGCTTGCCCTTGCCCCAGATGCCGAGGGCGGTGGCGGACGTCTTCGGCGAGGTCCGGACCTTGACGGTCTCCTTGGCCTTGACGTTGACGATCGCCTTGCTGCAGTCCTTCGGCGGGGCCGCGGCGGCGGTGCCGGCTGCGGCGACGGTGCCGGTGAGGGCCGTGGCGAAGAGAGCTATCGAAGTGGCCGCGGTTCCCAGCGACTTGAACTTCATGGTGGTGCGTTCCTCCCGTTGTTGCGATGTGGTTTGCACATCGCGGTCATCGCGAACTGTACAAGGGGGAGGGGCAGTTCAAGATCGAGGGTTCAGTACGGGTAGCTCCAGGGCGGCGGCGGCTTGGGGCTGTAGGGGAGCTTGGTCCAGCCGTCGGGGGTCACCTGGTAGAAGTCCCCGTTGTCGCCGTCCATCCGCGAGCTGCCGTGCACGTGGACGACGTCCGCGTGGAGGCGGTAGTGGAAGCCGCCCATCATGCCGACCACCCGGAAGAAGATCCGCACGTCCAGCGCCTCCGTCAGGGGGGACAGTGATGGCAGGAGGTGCTCGATCTCGTCGAAGCAGCTGCCGGTGCGCTCCCGCAGCATCGCGTGGAAGTGCCGCTCCAACGTTTCGGAGGGAGCGGGGAGTTGCCGTACCGCGACGGGCTCCAGGAGTTCCAGCAGATGCGTGTGACCCCGCTCCCGCGCGATGTCCACCGGTCGCCGTCCGTCCCGGGCGCGCTGCGTGCGCCAGGCGCCGTGCGCGATCAGCCGGGAGACGACCGCGATCGTGGCGCCGTGCCAGGCGGCCTGGTGCAGCGGGGCGAACCCGCTGCGGTTCCCGGGGCGGGCGAGATTGACCCGCTCGGGATTCTTCACCAGCTCATCGAACAGGCCGTCCCAGTCGGCGTCCCGCGCCAGGTCCGAGAACCGGTCCCGCTCCTTCAGGTACCAGTCCCCGTAGCGTTCGCGGTCGGTGAGGCCGTCCCATTCCATGCCGATCATGCTAGTCATCGCCGTCGAGGCCGGAGGCGGCGGAGTCTCACCGTAGGGTGCTGCGCATGAGCATCATCGGGGTCGGGATCGACGTCGCCGAGATCGATCGGTTCGCGGCGTCGCTGGAGCGTACGCCCGCGTTGGCCGGACGGCTGTTCGTGGAGCGGGAGTTGCTGCTGCCCAGTGGGGAGCGCCGGGGGGTCGCCTCCCTGGCTGCGCGGTTCGCCGCCAAGGAGGCCCTGGCCAAGGCGCTCGGTGCGCCGCCCGGGCTGCTCTGGACCGATGCCGAGGTGTGTGTCGAGGACAGTGGGCAGCCGTGGCTGCGGGTGACCGGGACCGTGGCCGCGCGGGCCGCCGAGCTCGGTGTGCGGTCCTGGCACGTGTCCCTGAGCCATGACGCGGGTGTCGCCTCGGCCGTTGTGATCGCTGAGGGCTGACAGGGGGCCGCGTCCCCGTCCGGGAGGGAATGGCATGACCACGGTGAAGGGCGTCGATCCCCGCGGTACGCAGCACTGCGAGACGTCGGCTCTGGGTGTGCTGCTGCGGCACCAGGGGATCGACCTGTCCGAGCCCATGCTCTTCGGCCTCGGGTCCGGGCTGTCCTTTATCTACTGGGACAGCAAGAACATGGACTTTCCCTTTCTCGGCGGGCGCGTCAAGCCCTTCGAGCTCACCAGGAACCTGGCCGCCCGGCTGGGGCTGGAGCTCGCGGTCCAGGAGACCGGATCGGCCCGTAAGGGGTGGGAGAACGTGGCGAGCGCCATCGACGCCGGCCGTCCCGTGGGGCTCCAGCTCGACAGCTACCACCTGGACTACTTCACCTCGAAGGTGCACTTCGGCGGTCATGTCGTCGCCCTGTACGGCTACGACGAGCACGACGCCTACCTGGTGGACACCGACCAGCAGGGCGGAGCCGTGTCCACCAGCCTGGGCAGTCTCGCCCGGGCGCGGGCCGAGCGCGGGCCGATGACCGCGCGGCACCGGTCCTTCACGCTGACCGCCGACGGGGAGGTGCCCTCCCTGGAGAGTCGGATCATTCCGGCCATCACCGAATGCGCCGACGCCTTCCTCGATCCGCCCATCGCCAACCTCGGCCACCGAGGCATCGAGAAGGCCGGGAAGCTCGTACCCGGCTGGTTCCGGCGCACCGACGCCCCCCGGCGGGACCTGCCGCAGGCCGCCCTGCTGATGGAGAAGGCCGGCACCGGCGGTGCTCTGTTCCGCAACCTCTACCGCGACTTCCTCGCCGAGTGCGCCGAGTGGCTCGACAGCGGCCGTCTGCGCACCGGGCACGCGCTGTACTCGGAGGCGGCCGGCCTGTGGACGGACGTGGCCGCGCTCCTCACGAATGCCGGTGAGTCGGGCGATGAGCAGTGCCTCGTGGAGGCGGGTGCTGTTCTCGCGGAGATCGCCCGTATCGAACGCGAAGCCATGGAGGCACTGAGCCGCCTGCGCGGTGAAGCCCCCGCCGATTGAGGGCGAGGGCTCCACGGGCCAGGGCTTCGCGGTGGGCGCGGGCGTCAGCAGATCGTCTGGCTGCTGTTCACCCGCGTGATGTTGCGGAACGTCGTGTTCTCGCCGCAGGGGCTCTCCCTGATGGCCGAGTTGGTGACCGTCAGGTTCTGGATGGTGATGTCCTTGTTGTTCGGGAACTCCGAGCGGGCGGCCAGGCGCAGTTCGCCGCCGCCCGAGATCGTGCCGCTCTGGGCCGCGAGGTTGACGTTGTAGCAGTTCTCGATCAGGACCGAGTTGTTGCCGGTGTTGGAGATCGTCACCTTGTTGATCGCCGCCCCGCCGCTCTCCGAGACGCAGAACACCCCGCGTCCGCCGCCGCGCGCGATGACCTCGCCGACCCGGATGTTGGTCGGGTAGCCGCTGCCGACCCGGCCGTTGCGGTTGGCCATGCGGAAGGCCGCGTAGCCGGTGCCCGTGCCCGCGTTCTCCGCGTCCACCTTGGTGACGTTGGCGTTGATGGTCTGGTTGAGCAGCAGGCCGGACTCGCCGACGTTGCGGGCGGTGACGGTGCCGATGGTGATGCCGTCGACGCCGTAGGTCTCGACGGCGTGGCTGGACGCGCCGGAGACGTAGACGTTGCCGATGCGGACGTTGCGCGTCCACTGGCTGGTGTCGCCGCGGTTGTCGATGCGGATGCCCAGGCCGCGGGAGAGGCGCATGTCTATCTGGCCGAGCACGACGTTCTGGACGTTGCGCAGGAAGATGCCGTAGAGCGGGGTGCCGGTGAGCTTGAGGTTCTGGACCTCCACGTCGCGGGTGCCGCGGGAGTAGACCGGCGCCTGGTCGCCGGAGCCGCTGCCGGTGACGTTGATGGTGCCGCAGACGTCGAGGACGGTGTAGCTCGGGAGCGAGATGCGTGAGCCCGCCGAGATCGAGCCCGAGCCGCGGACCACGACCCGCTCCTTCGAGGTGCGTCCGGAGCTGAGACTGTTGACGGCCGCTTGGACGGCCGCGCGCATGTCGGTTCCCGTGTAGACCGTGCTGCCGCCGCGCCTGGCGGTCCAGTTGCTGCCGTTCTGCACGGCCTCGGCCTGGAAGGAGCCGTCTCCGCAGGCAGCCGCTCGCGCGGGGGCTGCGGTGGCGGGGGCGGTCAGGGTGCCGGCGGCGGTGAGGACGGCGGTGGCACCGGCGGCGGCGAGGAATGCGGCTCTGCGTCCCATGGTGGCCTCGGTTTCGTCGAATGTGGGGGGTGTGCAAGCGCTTTCTGCGCGGCCGGTGAGTCTGGCAAAGGGCAGGCAAAGCGTCAATGGATGCGACACGGTCCGCAGTTGCGCGAGATACGGGGGAGTGGCCGGGCGCTCCTACGGGAAACTCGACCGCATGCGTAGTGCGTACAGCGTGGACACGGTCAGGACCGCCGAACGGGAGCTGATGGCGCGGCTGCCGGAGGGGGCGCTGATGCAACGCGCCGCCGCCGGACTCGCCGCGGCCTGCGCCGACCTGCTGGGGCGGGTGTACGGGAGCAGGGTCGTGCTGCTGGTCGGAAGCGGGGACAACGGCGGTGACGCGTTGTACGCCGGGGCCCGGCTGGCCCGGCGAGGGGCCGGTGTCACGGCGGTGCTGCTCGCGCCGGAGCGGGCTCACGCCGGGGGGCTCGCGGCGCTGCGGCGGGCCGGGGGGCGGGTCGTGAGCGCCGGTGGGGCCGAAGGGGCCGGCGGGGGCGCGCAGGGTGTCGAGGAGCTGGTCGAGCGGGCGGATCTCGTCGTGGACGGGATCGTCGGGATCGGCGGGAAGGGCGGCCTGCGGCCGGACGCGGTGCCGCTGGCCGCCGCCGCCGAGCGGTCGCGGGGTGCCGTCGTCGCCGTCGACCTGCCGAGTGGGGTCGACGCCGACACCGGGGAGGTGCGCGGCGTCGCCGTCCGGGCCGATCTGACGGTGACGTTCGGGACGCACAAGCCCGGGCTGCTGATCGATCCGGCCCGGGAGTACGCGGGGTCGGTGCGGCTGGTCGACATCGGGCTGGAGCTGCCGGTCGAGCCGGAGCTGGAGGCGTTGCAGCACGCGGACGTGGCGCGGCTGCTGCCGGTGCCGCGGGCCGAGAGCGACAAGTACCGGCGGGGTGTCGTCGGTATCGCCGCCGGGTCCGCGCGCTATCCCGGGGCCGCCGTGCTCGCCGTCGCCGGGGCGCTGCGGGGCGGGGCCGGGGCCGTGCGGTACGTCGGACCGGCCGGGGACGCCGTCCTCACACGGTTCCCCGAGACGCTCGTGTCGGACCAGGGGCCGAAGCACGCCGGGCGGGTGCAGGCGTGGGTCGTCGGGCCGGGGGCCGGGGACGACGCGGCGACGGTGGGGGAGGTGCTGGCGGCGGACGTCCCGGTGCTGGTCGACGCGGACGGGCTGCGGCTGGCCGAGGCGGGGGTCGTACGGGCGCGGCGGGCGCCGACGCTGATGACGCCGCACGCCGGGGAGGCGGCGGCGCTGCTCGGGGTCGACCGGGATGAGGTCGAAGGCGGGCGGCTGGCTGCGGTGCGGGAGCTGGCCGGGCGGTACGGGGCGACCGTGCTGCTGAAGGGGTCCACGACGTTGGTCGCCGACTCGGGGGGCGGTGCGGTGCGGGTCAATCCGACGGGAACGTCCTGGCTGGCCACGGCGGGGAGCGGGGACGTGCTGTCGGGGCTCGCGGGGTCGTTGCTGGCGGCGGGGCTTTCGGCGGTGGACGCGGGGAGTGTGGGGGCGTATGTGCACGGGCTGGCCGGGAGGCTGGCGGCGGACGGGGCGCCGGTGGGGGCGCATGACGTGGCGGAGGCCGTTCCGGAGGCTTGGCGGAATGTTGTGGGCTGAGTGAGTGGGCGGGCTGGGGGCCGGTGGGGGTTGCCGTGGGGGTGGGTCGCCCCCTCCTCCCCTTCCCGTCCCGATTCCGGGGGCTGCCGCCCCCGGGCCCCCGCTTCGGCCTGGACGGCCTCGTCCTCAAGCGCCGGACGGGCTGGGGTGGCTGGGCGTCGCTGTTCGGTGCGGGCCGTCCGCCGGGCGCTGGCGTCCCGTGCCTCGCCGTCAGGTGCAGGCCGTCCGGGGGACCCGGCCGCGCGGCAACCCCGGGGCGTTCCGGCGTGCCGTTTCTCTGATCACATGACCAGCAGACGTATCGCCGGGCGCGCCCTCGCCCTCCTGCTCGCCGCTGTCACCGCGCTGCCCGTCGGTGTCGCCGGTGCCGCTCCCGTACCGCCCGCTCCGGGGCCCCTGGGCGAGCTGGTCCCGGGCGTCGCACCGGGGCCCGGGCAGCCCTGGTCCGTCGACACGCCCGACCAGGCGCTGCCGCCGGTGGTGTACACGCCGTCGGCCGAGGAGGAAGCCGTCGAGCCGCGTGCGGCGGTGGAGGGGACGTACGCGCTCGTCGAGTACGTGCCGTTGGGGGAGGCGGTCGCGCGGGTGAGCTGCACCGGGAAGGCCGGGCCGTATCAGCGGCAGGTCGAGCGGTGGCTGGGGCTGAGGGTGGACGGGGTGCAGTCGGCGGCCGACTGCCGGGTCATCCGGGCGTTCCAGGTGAGGCAGGGCATCAAACCGGCCATCGGGTTCGCCGGGCCCGTGACGTGGGGCCGGATGCAGTACCTGTCGGCGCGCCGGAACCCCAATGCCGCCGGTCGCTGCCCGGTACGGAGCTACCCCGTGGCGTGTGTGGATCTCAGTCGGCAGCTGACCTGGGTGCAGAAGGGGCGGAAGATCGTGTTCGGGGCGGTGCCGATCCGCAGCGGGCGGGCCGGGTACCGGACTCGCGCCGGCTGGCACAAGGTCTACTGGCGGCACAAGAACCACTGGTCGACGCTGTACAACACGCCCATGCCGTACGCCCAGTTCTTCAGCGGCGGACAGGCCTTCCACGGCGTCTACGGCAGCCTCAACACCGCCGTCGGCTCCAGGGGCTGCGTCAATCTCTCCGTCCCCGACGCGCGGAGGCTGTGGAGCGTGCTGAAGCAGGGGGATCGCGTGTTCGTGTGGGGGCGCAGGCCCGGGACGTAGCGGCTGCCGTCGGGGGCCGCTGCCTCGGGCGGGTCGGGCCCCTCTGAGACACTGGGCGCGATGAGCGAGAGAACAGCCCCGCGGACCGCGCCCCTGCGGGCCCGCGCGGAGATCGACCTGGCCGCCCTGCGGGCCAATGTGCGGGCGCTGCGTGCCCACGCGCCGGGCGCTGCCCTGATGGCCGTGGTGAAGTCCGAGGCGTACGGCCACGGGGCCGTGCCGTGTGCCCGCGCGGCCGTCGCCGCGGGAGCGGACTGGCTGGGTACGGCGACGCCCGAGGAGGCCCTCGCCCTGCGGGCCGCCGGGCTGCCGGGGCGCATCATGTGCTGGCTGTGGACGCCGGGCGGGCCCTGGCGCGAGGCGATCGAGGCGGACGTCGACGTGTCCGTCAGCGGGCTGTGGGCCCTGGCGGAGGTCACCGAGGCCGCCCGGCGGGCGGACCGGCCCGCGCGGGTGCAGCTCAAGGCCGACACCGGTCTCGGGCGGGGCGGCTGCCAGCCCGGGGAGGACTGGGCCGGGCTCGTCCGGGAGGCGCTGCGCGCCGAGGCCGAGGGGCTCCTGCGCGTCACGGGGCTCTGGTCGCACTTCGCCTGCGCCGACGAACCCGGCCATCCCTCCATCGCCGCCCAGCTCGGCCGCTTCCGGGAGATGGTCGCGTACGCCGAGGAGCGGGGCGCCCGCCCCGAGGTGCGGCACATCGCCAACTCGCCGGCCACGCTCACGCTGCCCGAGAGCCATTTCGACCTGGTCCGCACCGGCATCGCCACCTACGGCATCTCGCCCAGCCCCGAGCTGGGCACCCCGGCCGACTTCGGGCTGCGTCCGGTGATGACGCTGTCCGCCTCGCTCGCCCTGGTCAAGCACGTGCCGGGCGGGCACGGCGTCAGCTACGGCCACCGGTACGTGACGCCGGGCGCGACCACGCTCGGCCTCGTCCCGCTGGGCTACGCCGACGGCATCCCGCGGCACGCCTCCTCGGCCGGGCCGGTCCTGGTCGAGGGCAAGTGGCGCACGATCGCGGGGCGGGTCGCCATGGACCAGTTCGTGGTCGACCTGGGCGGCGACGAGCCGGCGCCGGGCGCCGAGGCGGTGCTCTTCGGGCCCGGGGACCGCGGCGAGCCCACCGCCGAGGACTGGGCGCAGGCGGCCGGAACCATCGCCTACGAGATCGTGACCCGGATCGGAACGCGCGTTCCTCGCGTCTATGTGAATGAGGAACAGGACGGGTAACTCGCACAGAGGACCGGTCACGCGCAGAACAACAGGCACCCTGACAACACCAGCACCATCAGCACCACCACCAGCAGCACCACCAGCATCAGCATCGGCAGCAGCCCGGCGAAGAGGAGCGGTACGTGAGCGAGAGCAGTGCGGAGGTCGTCGCGAACGCCGCCACCGCGGCCGTCGCGGCCTCCGCCGCGGGGGCGGCGGGAGGCTGGCGCCGGGCGACCGGCATCGCCGGTGTCGCGATAGGCGTGGTGGCCGCGGGCGCGGCCGCCGGTGTCGCCCTGGAGCGGATGACGGTCGGCCGGGGCATGCGCCAGAAGGCCCGGCTCGCCCTCGACTCCGCGGGGCCCTACGGCTCGCTGCGCGGCATGCCCGGCAAGGCGTTCGCCGACGACGACACGGAGCTGTACTACGAGGTCGACGAGCTCGACCCGGAGGCCGCCCCCGCCGCCATCGGCCCGCGCCGCCGCAGGCTCTTCGGCCGGAAGGCCCCCGCCCCCGTCACCGTCGTCTTCAGCCACGGTTACTGCCTCAGCCAGGACTCCTGGCACTTCCAGCGGGCGGCGCTCAGAGGCGTCGTACGGACCGTGCACTGGGACCAGCGCAGCCACGGCCGGTCCGGGCGGGGAGTGGCCCAGGGGCGGGACGAGCCGGTCACCATCGAGCAGCTGGGCCGCGACTTGAAGGCCGTCATCGACGCGGCCGCGCCCGAGGGGCCGCTCGTGCTGGTCGGGCACTCGATGGGCGGCATGACGGTGATGGCGCTGGCCGACCAGTACCCCGAGCTGGTCCGGGAGCGGGTCGTCGGGGTCGCCTTCGTGGGGACGTCGTCGGGGCGGCTCGGCGAGGTCAACTACGGGCTTCCGGTGGCCGGCGTCAACGCGGTGCGGCGGGTGCTGCCCGGTGTGCTGAAGGCGATGGGGCAGCGGGCCGAGCTGGTGGAGAAGGGGCGCCGGGCCACGGCGGACCTGTTCGCCGGGGTCATCAAGCGGTACTCGTTCGCGTCCCGGGACGTCGACCCGGCCGTCGCCCGGTTCGCCGAGCGGATGATCGAGAGCACGCCCATCGACGTGGTCGCCGAGTACTACCCGGCGTTCAACGACCACGACAAGACGGAGGCGCTCGGGTGTTTCGCGGACATGCCGGTACTCGTCCTGGCCGGGGTGCAGGATCTGGTCACGCCGAGTGAGCACAGCGAGGCCATCGCCGATCTGCTGCCGGACGCCGAGCTGGTGCTGGTGCCGGACGCGGGGCACCTGGTGATGCTGGAACACCCGGAAGTGGTCACCGACCGCCTCGCCGACCTGCTCACCCGCACGGGTGCCGTGCCGGCAGGAGCTACCGTGAAGGGCTATGGAAGCACCAGCAGCACCGCACAACCCGGCTGAGCCCGGATCCGTCCAGATCGTCGTCACGTCCCCCGAGCAGATGCGGGAGCTGGGCCGCAGGCTCGCGAAACTGCTGCGCGCGGGTGACCTGGTGATGCTCAGCGGGGAGCTCGGGGCGGGCAAGACGACACTGACGCGTGGGCTGGGCGAGGGGCTCGGCGTGCGCGGGGCCGTCACCTCGCCGACGTTCGTGATCGCCCGGGTGCATCCCTCGCTGGGCGACGGGCCGCCACTGGTCCACGTCGACGCCTACCGCCTCTCCGGCGGTCTCGACGAGATGGAGGACCTCGATCTCGATGTCTCGCTGCCCGAGTCCGTGGTCGTCGTGGAGTGGGGCGAGGGCAAGGTCGAGGAGCTGACCGAGGACCGGCTCCAGGTGGTCATCCACCGCGCGGTGGGCGACACGACCGACGAGGTCAGGCAGATGACGATCACCGGCGTCGGGGAACGCTGGGCTTCGGCGGACCTGAGCGTGCTCGCGGCGTAGCTCCCGGCGCGTGGTGTTTTGATGAACGTTCCGACAAGGCGTCGGCAAAATGTTGCGTTCGGCGTCTTGTGCGTGGTCACATGGTATCCAGTCCGTAGTTAGGTCTACCTAACTACGTCCGCCCCGCCTTCGGGAGGCGTCCATGTCGGCTACAGAGAGCAAGGGGCAGCCGCTGCCGTTCGCGGTCGCCGGGGTGTCCATGCGCGACCTGCTGGCGGCGGGCGAGGCGGCGGCCCTGATCTCCACGCCCCCGCGCGCACCCGACCCGGAACTCACGGAGCCGACGACAGACCACCGCGAAGCGGCATAGCGGCGCAGCGGCGGATCATGCCCTGCGGCCCTGCGGCCCTGCGGCCCTGCGGCCGATCGTCGCGACGTTCACATCGCCTCGCGTCCCGCGCGGGGCCCGGGCCCGTCAGACGATCGTGAACTTTGGCCTAGCGGCCTAGCGGCCTAGCGGCCTAGCGGCCTAGCGGCCTAGCGGCCTAGCGGCCTAGCGGCCTAGCGGCCTAGCGGCCTAGCGGCCTAGCGGCCTAGC
>NZ_JBVHEP010000003.1:0-185173 GCF_055562795.1 Streptomyces sp. NPDC016851 | reverse complement strand
TAGCGGCTTAGCGGCCCGGCGGACGATCGCGGCCTGCGGCGTGCGGCCCGATGGCCTTGGGGCCAGGTGGCCTTGCCGTCCCGGCGGCCCGCGGCCTGGCGGCCCGCGGCCTGGCGGCCCGCTGGCCTGGCGGCCCGCTGGCCTGGTGGCCCCGGCCTAGCGGCCTGGCGTGCCGGTGGCCTTTGTGTCCCGGCGGCCTAGCAGCCCGCCGCCCGGCGTCCCGGCGGCCAGCGGCCCGGCGTCCTGGCGGCCAGCGGCCCGGTGGCCTTGCGTCCTGGCGGCCAGCGGCCCGGCGTCCCGGCGGCTAGCGGCCCGCGTCCCGGCGGCTAGCGGCCCGCGGCCCGGCGGACAGCGGCCAGCGGCCCTCCGCCCCCGCAGTCCAGCCGCCCCCGCCTACCGCACCACCACCACCTTGCGGCCGATCGTCGCGAACGTCCACATCGCCTCGCCGTCCGCGCGGGACTCGCGGATGCCGCCCGTGCGGGTCTTCGGGGCCGGGGCGGAGGGCGAGGCGTTCACGGCTGCGCTGAAGCCGATGACCACGCCGTCCACGTTGGTGAAGCGCACGACGTGTTCGACGGGGACGCCGTCGGAGCCGGTGATCGCGTTCGAGCGGGACGTGACCGAGTAGGAGCCGGGGGACGGGTCCACCGTGCTCGGGGCGACCTTGAACGTGCGGGTGACCGTCTCGTCCCCGCCGACCAGCCACACCCGGTCGCCGCGCAGGGAGTACACGACCCGTGCGCCCTTGCCGGAGCCGTCGGGCAGGGCGGCGGGGTCCCTCCTGGCCTGGGGCGGCGGCTTCGAGACGCCGGCCGCCGGTGCGGCGCCCGCCTGTGACCGGCCCAGGCCGGCCGGGAGGGTCTGTGACGCCTGGTGGGCGAGGTAACCGACCGTCGCCAGGGCCGCGGCGGTGAGCGCGGCCACGATCCCCGAGCTGCTGACTGCCACCGGCTCCCACCTCCATGTCGTACGTCCCTGCCGCGCACGGTGCGTACGCGGCGCCGTGACGGAAGGTGACGGTAGCAGCAGGTGACGGCCCGACAGGTACGTCCGACACGGGCCCCGGGGAGCCGTAGGCTGTTTGCGTGCTCTTGCTCGCTCTGGATACCGCCACCCCCGCCGTCACCGTCGCGCTGCACGACGGCCGGGACGTCATCGCCTCGTCGAGTCAGGTGGACGCGCGCCGGCACGGGGAACTGCTGCTGCCGGCGATCGACCGGGTGCTCGCCGAGGCCGGTCTGACGCTCGACGCCGTCACCGGCGTCGTCGCCGGCATCGGGCCGGGCCCGTACACCGGACTGCGCGTCGGTCTGATGACCGCCGAGACCTTCGGGCTCGCCCTCGGCGTCCCCGTACACGGCGTGTGCACGCTGGACGGCCTCGCCTACGCCGCCGACCTGGAGGGCCCGTTCGTCGTGGCGACCGACGCCCGCCGCAAGGAGGTGTACTGGGCGCGCTACGCCGACTCCCGCACCCGCGTCACCGACCCGGCCGTCGACCGACCCGCCGACATCGCCGAGCAGGTCGCGGGGCTGCCCGCCGTCGGCGCGGGCGCGCTGCTGTACCCGGACACCTTCCCCCAGGCGTACGAGCCCGAGCACGTGTCCGCCGCCGCGCTCGTCCGGCTGGCCGCGGAGCGGCTGGCGGCGGGCGAGGAACTCCCCGCGCCCCGGCCGCTGTATCTGCGCCGCCCCGACGCCCAGGTCCCCAAGAACTACAAGGTGGTCACCCCGAAGTGACCGGGTCCGAGACGTGTGTGCTGCGCGAGATGCGCTGGTGGGACATCGACCCCGTGCTGGAGCTGGAACGCGCCCTGTTCCCCGACGACGCCTGGTCGCGGGGCATGTTCTGGTCCGAGCTGGCCCATGCGCGCGGGCCGGAGGCGACCCGGAAGTACCTCGTGGCCGAGGAGGGGGAGCGGATCGTCGGGTACGCCGGTGTCGCCTCCTCCGGTGAGCAGGCCGACATCCAGACCATCGCCGTCACCCGGGAGTACTGGGGGACGGGACTGGGCGGCCGGCTCCTCACCGAACTGCTGCGGGCCGCGACCGCCTTCGAGTGCGCCGAAGTGATGCTGGAGTGCCGGGTGGACAACGTCCGCGCGCAGAAGCTCTACGAGCGCTTCGGCTTCGAGGCCATCGGCTTCCGGCGCGGCTACTACCAGCCGGGGAACGTGGACGCCCTGGTGATGCGACTGACCACGAAACCCGACAGCGGCTCCGCCGCGGGTTCGGCTCCCGTACAAGGAACCCAGACCAATGACTGACTCTCGCGACGAGCCGCTCGTCCTCGGCATCGAGACCTCCTGCGACGAGACCGGCGTAGGTATCGTCCGCGGCACCACCCTGCTCGCCGACGCCGTCGCCTCCAGCGTCGACGAGCACGCCCGCTTCGGCGGTGTCGTGCCCGAGGTCGCCTCCCGGGCGCACCTGGAGGCGATGGTCCCCACCATCGACCGCGCGCTGAAGGAGGCGGGCGTCAGCGCCCGCGACCTGGACGGCATCGCCGTCACCGCCGGTCCCGGCCTCGCCGGTGCCCTGCTGGTCGGCGTCTCGGCGGCGAAGGCGTACGCGTACGCCCTCGGCAAGCCCCTCTACGGCGTGAACCACCTCGCCTCGCACATCTGCGTCGACCAGCTGGAGCACGGCCCGCTGCCCGAGCCCACCATGGCCCTGCTGGTCTCCGGCGGCCACTCCTCGCTGCTGCTGTCCTCGGACATCACCTCCGACGTCCGCCCGATGGGCGCGACCATCGACGACGCGGCCGGTGAGGCCTTCGACAAGATCGCCCGCGTGCTGAACCTGGGCTTCCCGGGCGGCCCGGTCATCGACCGGTACGCACGCGAGGGCGACCCGGACGCGATCGCCTTCCCGCGCGGCCTGACCGGTCCGCGCGATGCGGCCTACGACTTCTCCTTCTCCGGGCTGAAGACGGCCGTGGCGCGCTGGATCGAGGCCAAGCGGGCGGCGGGGGAGGAGGTCCCGGTGCGGGACGTGGCGGCCTCCTTCCAGGAGGCAGTCGTGGACGTGCTGACCCGCAAGGCCGTCCGGGCCTGCAAGGACGAGGGCGTCGACCACCTGATGATCGGCGGCGGGGTGGCCGCCAACTCCCGGCTGCGCGCCCTGGCCCAGGAGCGCTGCGAGGCGGCCGGGATCCGGCTGCGGGTGCCGCGGCCCAAGCTGTGCACGGACAACGGCGCGATGGTCGCCGCGCTCGGCGCGGAGATGGTTGCCCGCAACCGGGCCGCGTCGGACTGGGACCTGCCGGCGGACTCCTCGCTGCCGGTGACGGAGCCGCATGTCCCGGGCCACCGCCACGACCACGACCATGTGCACGAGATCAGCAAGGAGAACCTCTACTCGTGACGGTCGCCATGATGTGGGAGGCGCGGGCCGTGCCCGGCCGGGGCGAGGACCTGCTGGCCTGGGCGCAGGCGCAGGAACTGCCCCGCGCACCCCTGCGCAGGGAGACCCTGCGCGCTCCCCAGGACCGGGTCCTCGTCATCACCTGGTGGGACGCCCCCTACGACGCCGAGCTGCCGGAACTGCCGGAGCCGGACGGGGAGTTGGTCACACGGGCCGTGCACCGGTGGCGGTTCGAGTCGGTGGACGCCGGCTGACCGAGAGCTCCCACGGCCTGCTCGCGACGTGGCCCCGCCACAGCAGCAGGCCGTGCCCGCGCTCCCAGTGTGCGACCACAGCGGCCTTGCCCAGCCAGTCCAGGGCCGACCACAGGGGCAGCAGGGCCGCCAACGGTTCCCACAGGGACAGGGGCACGGCGAACAGCAGATACATCACGAAGAGGCCCGGGCTGAACGGCTGGTCCCGCAGGAAGCGCTCGGTGGGCAGGTCCGCGCCGGACTCCTCGACGGGGACCGCCTTCTCGAAGTCCCGTACCTCGCTGAACCACTTGATCCTGGTGGCCTTGAGGAGCGTCCACACCACGATCCAGGCGAGCACGGCGGCGGCGTAGAGTCCCAGCCGGCCGGGTGCGGAGGGCGCGGAGAAGCCGTGGACCAGGCCCACGGTCGTCAGGGCGACGGCCATGGCGGCCAGGACCGAGACGACGGCCCGCAGTTCGTGGTGCACCAGCCTGTCCATGCGCCCCCGCATCCCCCGTGGTCCCCCGCGCGGAGGGTCACGCCACCCCTGACACCTCCGTCTCGCAGCGCAGCCGCCGGTCGGTGCCGAGCACCCGGACCGGGCCGGTGAGCGTGAGGTGGGCCGTGTGGCGTACGTCCGCGCTGGACGCCGCCAACCGTAGTTCCAGGGCGCCCGGTTCGACCACCCTGCGGCCTGAACGGTCGGTGAACGCCGACAGGTCCGTATGGAAACGGAACAGCACCCGGGCCGCCTCCCCCGGTGCCAGCCGCACGCGCTGGTAGCCGATCAGCCGTACGTCGGGGCGGGTCACCGACGCCACCGGGTCGTGGAGGTACAGCTGCACGACCTCCGCGCCCTCGCGGTCGCCGGTGTTGCGGACGGTCACCGAGACGTCGTACGTCCCGTCCGTGCCGATCTCCGCCGGCTCCGCGCCGCCCGTGCCGTCCTCCCACGCGAACGTCGTGTACGAGCGGCCGTGCCCGAAGGCGTACAGCGGGGTCGGGTCGAGGTTGCTGACCTCGCCCGCGAGGCCGAGGGGCGGCTGGAGGTAGGTCCAGGGCTGGCCGCCGGGGACCTGGGGGACGCTCACGGGGAGGCGTCCCGACGGGTTCACGCGGCCCGACAGCACTCCCGCCACCGCCGGGCCGCCCTCCTCCCCCGGGAAGAACGCCTGGACGACCGCGCCCAGGCGGCCGTGCCAGCGGCCGAGGGCATAGGGACGGCCGGTCAGCAGCACCAGCACCACGGGGACGCCCGTGGCGACCAGCGCGTCCAGCAGCTCGCCCTGGGCGCCCGGCAGGGCGAGGTCCGTCGCGTCGCAGCCCTCGCCCGAGGTGCCGCGGCCGAACAGGCCCGCCCGGTCGCCGAGGACCGCCACGCACACGTCCGCCTCGGCGGTACGGGCGACGGCCTCCTCGAAGCCGGAGGTGTCCGGGTCGGTCACGTCGCAGCCCGGCGCGAACGTCACCTTGGCGTCGGGCAGTTCGGTGCGCAGGGCGTCGAGGACGGTCGGGATCTCGATCCCGGTCGGGACGCCGGGGTGGTGGGTGAGGACGTGGGAGGGGAAGGAGTAGCAGCCCAGCATGGCCAGGGCGTCGGCCGCCCGGGGGCCGATCACCGCGATCCGGGTGTCGGGGGCGAGCGGGAGCAGGCCGTCGGGGTTGTCGAGCAGGACGACGGACTCCTCGGCCATGCGGCGGGCCAGGATCCGGTTGCCCGTCGAGTCGAGCTCGACCGTGCCGGCCGGCTCGGGGGCCCAGCCCTCGTCCAGCAGGCCCAGTTCGCACTTCTGGAGCAGGACGCGGCGGGCCGCGCGGTCCACGAGCTCCTCGGGGATCTCGCCCGAGCGGACCGCCTCCACCAGGGGATCGCCGTAGCACTTCAGGCTCGGCAGTTCGACGTCGATGCCGGCCACCAGGGCCGCGTGGGCCGCATCGGCCGGGGTGCCGGCGACCCGGTGCAGGGTCTGGAGGAAGCCGATGCCGAAGTAGTCCGCGACGACCGTGCCGGTGAAGCCCCACTCCTCGCGCAGGAGCCCGGTCAGCAGCTCGGGGTCCGCCGAGGCCGGCACGCCGTCCCGCTCCGTGTAGGCGGCCATCACCGAACGGGCCCCGCCCTCGCGCAGCGCCATCTCGAAGGGCGGGAGGGTGACGTCCGCGAACTCGCGGGTGCCGGCCCGTACGGGCGCCAGGTTGCGGGCGCCGGCCGAGGAGGCGTACCCGGCGAAGTGCTTCAGCGTGGCGACGACCCCGGCCGACTCCAGGCCCCGCACATAGGCGGTACCGACCGTGCCGACCAGGTACGGGTCCTCGCCGATCGTCTCCTCCACGCGGCCCCAGCGCGGATCGCGTACGACGTCCAGGACCGGCGCGAGCCCCTGGTGCACGCCGGCCGAGCGCAGGTCGGCGCCGATGCGGCGGGCCATCTCCTCGACCAGCGGGGGATCCCAGGTCGCTCCCCAGGCCAGCGGGACCGGGTAGGCCGTGGCCTGCCAGGCGGTGAAGCCGGCCAGGCACTCCTCGTGCGCGACCGCCGGGATGCCGAAGCGGCCGGCCTCGGTGATGCGGCGCTGGGCGCGGGCCAGTGCCTGCGCGCCCAGCGCCGGGTCCACGGGGGCGGTGCCGAAGGAGCGCGTGAGCTGGCCCAGGCCGCGGGTGATCAGCTCGGCCCATGCCTCGTCGGAGTACTCGACCGTCATGTCGTGCTGATGCGGAGCGACTCCGTCGCCGTCCGTCGCGGCGCCCACCCACACGCCGTACAGCTGGGCGGCCTTCTCCTCCAGGGTCATCCGGGAGAGCAGATCGTCGACGCGGACGGCGGCGGGCAGGGCGGGGTCACGCCAGGGCGCGGTGGTCATGAAGCTCCTGTCGGGTGGACGGACGGCCCTCTCACGAACGGTGCTCACGAGCGTTCTCACGCCCGCTTCAGCGAATGTTTCGGTAAGTATGTCGAATGTTCCGGGAACCTATGGCGCCCCAGGGACTTCGTCAAGGGGGCCCGCAGGGATACGATCGCCGCCATGACATCCCCGGAGCCGGTTGAAAGCCGGACGCAAACCCGGACGCAGGGGCGCAGCGCGCAGACCGCGACGCTCGCCGAGATCGCCCGTGAGGCCGGTGTGTCGGCGCCGACTGTTTCGAAGGTGCTGAACGGCCGGGCCGACGTCGCCCCCGCCACGCGGGCCCGCGTCGAGGATCTGCTGCGGGCCCACGGCTACCGGCGCCGCCGTGCCGAGGCGACCCGCTCACCCCTCATCGACCTGGTCTTTCACGAGCTGGAGAGCGCCTGGGCGCTGGAGGTCATCCGGGGCGTGGAGAACGTCGCCCGGGACGCGGGGCTCAGCGTGGTGCTGTCCGAGAGCGCGGGGCGGCTCACCCCCGGGAGGACCTGGGCCGACCAGGTCGCCGCGCGCCGCCCGCACGGCGTGATCCTGGTCCTGTCAGGGCTCGACGAGTCGCAGCGGGCCCTGCTGACCAGCCGCGCCATCCCGTTCGTGGTGATGGACCCGGCCGGCGACCCGGGGGCCGACGTGCCCTCGATCGGCGCGACCAACTGGCAGGGCGGTCTCGCCGCCACCCGGCATCTGGTCGAGCTGGGACACCGCAGGATCGGCGCGATCAGCGGTCCGACGCAGATGATGTGCAGCCGCGCCCGGGTCGACGGCTACCGGGCCGCGCTGGAGACGGCCGGGCTGCCGGTCGACCCCGCGCTGATCGCCAACGGCGACTTCCACCACGAGGCCGGCTACCGGCTGGGCCTGGAGCTGCTGCGCCGCCCGGACCGGCCGACCGCCGTCTTCGCCGGGAACGACCTCCAGGCGCTCGGGCTGTACGAGGCCGCGCGCGAGCTGGGGCTGCGCATCCCGGAGGACCTGAGCGTCGTCGGGTTCGACGATCTGCCGGTGGCGCCCCTGGTCGGGCCGCCGCTGACGACCGTACGGCAGCCGCTGACGGAGATGGCGGAGGCGGCGGCCAAGCTGGTCCTCGACCTCGGCCGCGAGGCCGGCACCCCGGCGGCCACCCGGGTGGAGCTGGCGACGAGCCTGGTGGTGCGCAGCAGTACGGCGGCGCCCGCGGGCGGTTGACCGATGTTGCTGTATTGACGGGTGTTCCGGGCGCCTCCACACTGCACCGAAGCCAATCGGTTGCACCACCGAAACTTTCGGAGGCACCCGCACATGAGATCGTTGAGATCGGGCTTACTCACCTCCCTGCTGGCCGGAGTCGTCACGGCCGGTTCCCTGCTGCTCGCGGCCCCCGCGTCCCACGCCGCCGACGCCCCGCTGCGCGACCTGGCCGAGGCCAAGGGCAAGGTCATGGGCACGGCGGTCACCGGTTCGAAACTCACCGGCACCTACGGCGAGATCGCAGGCCGCGAGTTCAACTGGCTCACCCCCGGCAACGCCATGAAGTGGGGCTCCGTCGAGCCGAGCCGGGGCAGCTACGACTGGGCCGAGGCCGACCGGATCGTGGACTTCGCCGAGGCCCACGGCCAGCAGGTGCGCGGCCACACCCTGCTCTGGCACCAGCAGAACCCGGGCTGGCTGACGAACGGCAGCTGGACCCGCGACCAGCTCGGCGCCATCGTCCAGGACCACATCGCCACCGAGGTCGGCCGCTACAAGGGCCGGCTGGCCGCCTGGGACGTGGTGAACGAGCCCTTCAACGAGGACGGTACCTACCGCCGGACCCTCTTCCACGACACCCTCGGCCAGGACTACATCGCACAGGCCCTCACCTGGGCCCGGGCCGCCGACCCGGGCACCAAGCTCTACATCAACGACTACAACGTCGAGGGCGTCAACGCGAAGAGCACGGCCCTGTACAACCTGGTCAAGTCGCTGAAGGAGCGCGGAGTCCCGATCGACGGAGTCGGGCTCCAGGCCCATCTCATCGTCGGCCAGGTGCCCTCCACGCTGCAGCAGAACATCCAGCGCTTCGCCGACCTCGGCGTCGACGTGGCGATCACCGAGCTGGACATCCGGATGCAGCTGCCGGCGACGCAGGCGAAGCTGACCCAGCAGGCCGCCGACTACAAGGCGGTCATGAACGCCTGCGTGGCGGTCGCGCGCTGTACCGGTGTCACCGTCTGGGGCTTCACCGACTCCGACTCCTGGATCCCGGACACCTTCCCGGGCGAGGGCGCGGCGACCCCGTACGACGAGAACTACCAGCCGAAACCGGCGTACCACGCCATCGCGGAGGCCCTCGGCGGGACGACGACCCCGCCGACGGGCGCCTGCTCGGCGACGTACAGCGTCACCAGTCAGTGGGGCACCGGCTACACGGGCCAGGTGCGGATCGCCTGCTCGGGGGCCTCGCTGTCGTCGTGGAAGGCGGACTGGACGTTCGGCGCCGGGCAGCGGATCACGCAGGCCTGGAACGCGAACTGCACGCAGTCGGGCACGGCGGTCAGCTGTACGAACGCCCCCTACAACGGGTCGGTGCCGGACGGCGGTTCGGTCACCTTCGGCTTCAACGGCTCGTGGAGCGGGAGCAACCCGGTGCCCGTGGTGACGCTGGGGTGAGACCGGACCGGGAAGTCTGAGAATTTCCGAAGAAAAAGCGCCCTGGGGTCCCTGCTCGTCATAATTCGGACTTACGTTCCTGCCCGTGACGGGACGTGACGGGGACGGGGACGGTAACGGGGACGCGGGCAGAGCGGTGGGCCGGCGGTCGAGAGCGCTGCGGATCGCCGGCCTCGCCCTGGCGGGTGCGCTGGTGCTCGGCGTCGGCTCGGCGGGCTGGGCCTACTGGCATCTCAACGACAACATCAAAAGCGTCGACATCGACAACGCGCTCGGCGACAACCGCCCGTCCAAGCCGGTGGTCACGCCGTCCCCCTCCGCATCGGCGGCCCTGCCCGGCGAGGCCCTCAACGTCCTGGTCCTGGGGTCCGACTCGCGCAGCGGCGAGGAGAACCAGCGGCTCGGCGGCGGCGACAGCTCCGGCGCCCGCTCCGACACGGCGATGGTCGTCCACCTCGACGCCGGGCGCACCAGCGCGACGGTGGTGAGCATCCCGCGCGACACCCTGGTCACCCGCCCCTCCTGCCCGCGCCCGTCCGGCGGTTCGACGGCCGTCGCCCACGACTCCATGTTCAACGACGCGTACGCGGTGGGCGGACCGGCCTGCGCGGTGAAGACGGTCGAGTCGATGACCGATGTCCGCATGGACCACTACATCGAGATCGACTTCTCCGGCTTCGCCAAGCTCGTGGACGCGCTCGGCGGCGTCACCGTCACCACGGACGAGGACATCGCCGACGACGACAGCCATCTGCACCTGAAGGCGGGCACCCACCACCTGGACGGCAGGCGGGCCCTCGCCCTGGCCCGCACCCGGCACGGCATAGGCGACGGCAGCGACCTGGGACGGATAGGCCTCCAGCAGAAGCTGGTGAAGGCGCTGCTGGACCAGATCGCCGCGCAGGACCTGCTCACCGACCCGGCGAAGCTGTACCGGGTCGCGGACGCCGTGACCGCCGGCCTCACCACCGACACCGGCCTGGACTCCCTGGGCGAGCTGACCCGGCTCGGGCAGAGCGTGCAGGGCCTGTCGGCGAGCGCGGTGCGGACGGTGACGCTGCCGGTCGTGCGGGCGCCGTCGGATCCCAACCGGGTGGTGGCCGAGGAGCCTCAGGCCCGGAAGCTGTGGGAGTCGCTGCGCTGACCTGCACAGACGCGCTCCGCGAAAAATCCGTGAGAAAAATCCGGCGAGCGTGTCGATCCGGAGGTCTCCCGATCGACGCAGGGGTGAGAGCGAGGAAAGACCTCGCCCCGCACAGCACCGAGGAGTCACCATGCCGCGCTTTCTCACCCTGATCCGCATCGACGAGAAGAACGCCCCCGCCGAGGGCCCGAGCCCCGAACTCCAGGAGCGCATGGGCAAGCTCCTGGAGGAGATCACCAAGGCCGGGGTCATGCTCGACACGGCCGGTCTCACCCCGACCGCCGACGGCAGCCGGGTGACCTGGGAGGACGGGAAGCTCTCCGTCACCGACGGGCCGTTCACCGAGTCCAAGGAGGTCATCGGCGGCTACTCGATCAGCCAGTGCAAGGACAAGGCCGAGGCGATCGAGTGGACCAAGCGGTTCCTGTCCCTGCACGAGGACTACTGGACGATCACCGCCGAGGTCCGGGAGATCGCCGAGGGCTGACCGGTTCTCCTTGGCCGGGCGGCGCCGGGGGTGTCTGATGGTGGGTTGTGACCCCGCAGCCCACGCCCTCCCCGGCGCCCCGGCCCGACCGGACCGCCGAGGCCATCGAGACGGTCTTCCGCATCGAGTCGCCCCGCATCATCGCCGGCGTCGCCCGGGTCGTCCGGGACGTCGGCATCGCCGAGGAACTCGCGCAGGACGCGCTGGTCGCCGCGCTGGAGCGGTGGCCGCGGGACGGGGTGCCCGACAACCCGGGCGCCTGGCTCATGACCACCGCCCGCAACCGCGCCGTCGACCTGGTCCGCCGCCGCGAGAACTACGCCCGCAAGCTGGCGGAGATCGGCCGGGACCTGTCGGCGGTGGCGCCCCCGGAGGAGCCCGCCGACCCGGACGACATCGACGACGACCTGCTCCGCCTGGTCTTCACCGCCTGCCACCCGGTGCTGTCCACCGAGGCCCGCACGGCCCTCACCCTGCGCCTCCTCGGGGGCCTCACCACGGCCGAGATCGCCCGCGCGTTCCTGGTCCCCGAGCCGACCGTCGCCCAACGCATCGTCCGCGCCAAACGCACCTTGGCCACCAGGAACATCGCCTTCGAGGTGCCCTACGGCCCCGACCGCGAGGCACGCCTCGGCTCGGTCCTCGACGTCATCTACCTCGTCTTCAACGAGGGCTACGCCGCCACGGCCGGCGACGACTGGCTCCGCCCGTCCCTGTGCGAGGACGCCCTGCGCCTGGCCCGGGTGCTCTCGGCCCTCATGCCGAAGGAACCCGAAGTGCACGGCCTGACCGCGCTCCTGGAGTTCCAGGCGTCCCGCACGGCGGCGCGCACGGGCCCTTCCGGCGAACCCGTCCTCCTCAGGGAGCAGAACCGCGCCCGCTGGAACCGCATGCTCATCGCCCGCGGTGTCGCCGCGCTGGGCAGGGCCGAGGCAACCTCCTCCGGCGCCCCGGGCCCGTACCTCCTCCAGGCGGCCATCGCCGCCTGCCACGCGCACGCCTACACGTACGAGGAGACCGACTGGCCCCGCATCGCCACGCTGTACGGCCTGCTGGCCGCCCGCACGCCGTCCCCGGTCGTGGAACTGAACCGCGCGGTGGCCGTCTCGATGGCCGAGGGCCCACAGGCCGCCCTGCCCCTCATCGACGCTCTGCGCGGCGACCCCGCCCTGCGGGACTACCACCTGCTGCCGAGCGTCCGCGGCGACTTCCTCGCCCGCCTCGGCCGTACGGCGGAGGCCCGGGCGGAGTTCGAACGGGCGGCCTCGCTGACGCGGAACGAGCGGGAGCGGGAGCTGCTGCTGCGGCGGGCGGCGGAGCAGACCTGAAGGTCAGGCCGGGTGCCCGATGAGCATCGCCGGCGCCCCCGCCACCCGGGTCAGGAACACCGTCGCCGCGTGCGGCCCCTGGGGCTTGACCTTCCTGCGGAGTTCCTCCGGCTCGACCGCCGAACCGCGCTTCTTCACCGTGAGGTTCCCGACCTCCCGCTCCCGCAGCAGCGCCTTCAGCTTCTTGACGTTGAAGGGGAGATGGTCGGTGATCTCGTAGGCGGTGGCGTACGGGGTCGGGCGCAGCTCGTCCGCGGTGACGTAGGCGATCGTCGCGTCCAGCAGGCCGCCGTCGAGCTCCTCGGCCACCTCGGCGACCAGGTGGGCCCGGATGACGGCGCCGTCCGGCTCGTACAGGTAGCGGCCCGGCGGGCGGACCTGCGGGTCGGGCAGGCCGCGGGAGAGCAGGGTGCGCGGGCCCGGCAGCAGGGTGGCCCGTACCGCCCCCGGCTCGGTGCCGAACCACAGCACCGCCTCCTTCACGTCGCCGCCGTCGGAGATCCACTCGGCCTCGGCGTCCTCGGGGACCGCCTCGTGCGGGATGCCGGGGGCGATCTTCAGCGCGGCGGCGCGGGGGGCGCGGCGGGCCGCGGAGACCGCCCAGGACAGCGGCGGCGAGTACGCCTCGGGGTCGAAGATCCGGCCCCGGCCGCCGCGCCTGGCCGGATCGACGAACACGGCGTCGTAACCGGCCGTGTCCACCTCCGTGACATCCGCCTCCCGCACCTCGATCAGGCCGGCCAGCCCCAGCGCCTCGGCGTTCGCCCGGGCCGCCGCGGCCGTCGCCGGGTCCCGGTCGACGGCCAGGACCCGGATCCCGGCCCGGGCCAGCGCGATCGCGTCACCGCCGATGCCGCAGCACAGGTCGGCGACCGAGGTCACGCCCGACTCCGCGAGCCGCCGCGCCCGGTAGGCCGCCACGCTCGCCCGGGTCGACTGCTCCACCCCGTTCGGCGTGAAGAACATCCGCCCCGCGTCCCGCGCCCCGAACTTCACCACCGCCCGCTGCCGCAGCCGCGCCTGCCCCAGCGCCGCCGACACGAGCTCGGCGGGGTGCTCACGGCGCAACCGGGTCGCGACGGCCAGCTCCCGCGCCGGATCGGTGTCCCGCACCTCGTCGAGGAGGGCGCGGCCTTCGGGCGTGAGGAGGAGGGCGAGGTCGTTCACCGGATCATTGTGGGCCACGGGGTGGTGTGGGCGGCCGTCCGGCCCGGCCCGGACCGTGTGTGGGCCACTCGGTGGATGCTGCGCCGTCCGTCGCGGTGTCGGGGCCGGTCCGGGGAGGCCGGCTGCGAGGATCCCGCATCATGCGAGCAGTCGTACAAAATGACAAAAGGCGGGCATCTGGCGGTGTGCGGATCGGCCTCGCCGTGCTCATCCTCGCCGCCATCGCCTCGGGCTGCGCGCAGGGCGACAACGGCCGGATCACCGCGGCCGGCGGCCAGCAGCCCCTCGACGCGCCTCCGGCCCGCGCGCTCGACTCCTACGCCTCCAAACTGCGCACCGCGCACGCCGCCCGGGTCGCCGCCGCGCAGCGCTGGGGGCTGCGGACCGTCCCGCTGAACGCCCCGCCGGCCCCCGCGAAGAAGCCGAGGATCAGGACCCGCGAGGGCTTCGCGGTGAAGGGCCACCGGAGACTGAACCTCCCGCCCGTCTTCACCACCGTCCCCACCCGCGACAAGGTCGTCTTCCTCACCATCGACGACGGCGCCGAGAAGGACCCGGCGTTCCTGCGGATGATGAGCGACCTGAAGGTCCCGTACAGCGCCTTCCTCAGCGGCTACCTGATCCGGAACGACTACGGCTACTTCGAGAAGATGCAGGACCGGGGCGTCGTCCTGAACAACCACACCCTCCACCACCGCCTCATGCGGGGCCTGCCCTACCGCACGCAGAAGCGCGAGATCTGCGGCATGCAGCGCCTCATCGAGAAGCGCTACGGCACGCGCCCCACCCTCTTCCGCCCGCCCTACGGCAGCTACGACAGGGCGACCCTGCGCGCCGCCAAGGCCTGCGGCATCGAGTACGCCCCCCTCTGGAACGAGGAGGTCTTCGCCGACCACTGGGAGTACCGCGAGTGGGACCGCAGACTGCACCCGGGCGACATCGTCCTCACCCACTTCCGCGGCCGCGACCACTGGCAGGGCACGATGCCCGACATGATCCGCCGCTTCCTGGACAAGGTCACGGCCGAGGGGTACGCGGTGGGCCGGCTGGAGGACTACCTGTGAGGCGGCGGACGCCGGCCGCCGTGGTGTGCGCGGGCGCGATCCTGCTGGCGGGCTGCGCCGGGGCCCCGGCGGAGCACACGGGCGCGGACGGCAGGGGCCGGTCCCCGGCACACGCGTCGAGCGACGTCCGCGGGCCGGACCGAGGCGACCGGGACAGTCTCCCGCCCGTCGTGGACCACGTCCGCACCCGCGACCGGGTGGTCTTCCTGACCTACGACGACGGCGCCGAGCGCGACCCCGGCTTCGTCACCCTCGTCCGCGAACGGCGGCTGCCGGTCAGCATGTTCCTCACGGACAGCGTCGTGGGTCCCGGCTACGGCCACTTCGCCCGCCTGCGCGCGGTCGGCGCGTCCATCCAGAACCACACCCTCGACCACCCCGCGCTGCGCGGCCTGCCCTACGCCGGCCAGCGCGCCGAGATCTGCGGCCAGCAGCACAAGCTCCGCTCCCGCTTCGGCATCCGCCCCCGCCTTTTCCGCCCGCCCTACGGCACGTACGACACCGCGACCCTGCGCGCCGCCGCCGACTGCGGCATCCGGGCGGTCGTCCTGTGGCGGGCGTACCTGAACCCCGACGGCACCCTGACGTACACCCGCGGCAAGCCCGCCCTGCGCCCCGGCGACGTCATCTCGGTGCCGTCCGGTGAGAGTGCGTCCCTCACGCTCACGGAACGGACTCGGCGCCTGCTGAGGGAGATCGAGGGCAAGGGGCTGCGGGTGGGGCGGCTGGAGGACTACCTCTGACGTCTCGGCCGGCGGTTTCGGTCAGCCCGTCCGGCGCTTGAGGACGAGGCCGTCCAGGCCGAAGCGGGGGCCCGGGGGCGGCAGCCCCCGGAAGACCAGGACACCGACGCCGGGCACCTGCACAAACGTACGGCGACCTCGGAACCGGCCGACGCGCCGCCGGCAATTGGCACTCCGCTTGACCGAGTGCTAATCGCAGTCATAGTCTCGGCTCTGGCACTCCCCACTGGAGAGTGCCAACACAGCGACGGGCAGGTCCGGCACCCGCGACGACGGATCCACCTGGTCGCCACCTCAGACAGTTAACCCCGTGAGATCTCCGAAGGGGGAGGTCGGATCGTGACGACCACCAGCTCCAAGGTTGCCATCAAGCCGCTCGAGGACCGCATCGTGGTCCAGCCGCTCGACGCCGAGCAGACCACCGCCTCTGGCCTGGTCATCCCGGACACCGCCAAGGAGAAGCCCCAGGAGGGCGTCGTCCTTGCCGTGGGCCCGGGCCGCTTCGAGGACGGCAACCGTCTTCCGCTCGACGTCTCCGTCGGCGACGTCGTGCTCTACAGCAAGTACGGCGGCACCGAGGTGAAGTACAACGGCGAGGAGTACCTCGTCCTCTCGGCCCGTGACGTGCTCGCGATCGTCGAGAAGTAATTCACCCCAAGCACATTGCTTTGAGCTGCGCCCCTGGCCCCCCGCGATCGATAAGAAGCCGGGCGCCCGGGGCGCAGTGCCGTTAACCCTGATTCCGGAAGAGGGCTCACGCTCCCATGGCGAAGATCCTGAAGTTCGACGAGGACGCCCGTCGCGCCCTCGAGCGCGGCGTCAACAAGCTTGCCGACACGGTCAAGGTGACGATCGGCCCCAAGGGCCGCAACGTCGTCATCGACAAGAAGTTCGGCGCCCCCACCATCACCAACGACGGTGTCACGATCGCCCGCGAGGTCGAGATCGAGGACCCGTACGAGAACCTCGGTGCCCAGCTGGTCAAGGAGGTGGCGACCAAGACCAACGACATCGCGGGTGACGGTACGACCACCGCGACCGTGCTCGCCCAGGCGCTCGTGCGCGAGGGCCTGAGGAACGTCGCCGCCGGTGCCTCCCCGGCCGCCCTGAAGAAGGGCATCGACGCCGCCGTCGCCGCGATCTCCGAGGACCTGCTCGCCTCGGCCCGCCCGATCGACGAGAAGTCCGACATCGCCGCCGTCGCCGGGCTGTCCGCCCAGGACCAGCAGGTCGGCGAGCTCATCGCCGAGGCGATGGACAAGGTCGGCAAGGACGGTGTCATCACCGTCGAGGAGTCCAACACCTTCGGTCTGGAGCTGGACTTCACCGAGGGCATGGCCTTCGACAAGGGCTACCTGTCGCCGTACTTCGTGACGGACCAGGAGCGCATGGAAGCCGTCCTGGACGACCCGTACATCCTCATCACGCAGGGCAAGATCTCCGCCATCGCGGACCTCCTGCCGCTGCTGGAGAAGGTCATCCAGTCCAACTCCTCCAAGCCGCTGCTGATCATCGCCGAGGACGTCGACGGCGAGGCCCTGTCGACCCTCGTCGTGAACAAGATCCGCGGCACCTTCAACGCCGTCGCGGTGAAGGCCCCCGGCTTCGGCGACCGCCGCAAGGCGATGCTGCAGGACCTGGCGGTCCTCACCGGCGCCACGGTCGTCTCCGAGGAGGTCGGCCTCAAGCTCGACCAGGTCGGCCTGGACGTGCTCGGCTCCGCCCGCCGCGTCACCGTCACCAAGGACGACACCACGGTCGTCGACGGCGCCGGCAACAAGGACGACGTGCAGGGCCGCGTCGCCCAGATCAAGGCCGAGATCGAGACCACCGACTCCGACTGGGACCGCGAGAAGCTCCAGGAGCGCCTCGCGAAGCTGGCCGGCGGCGTGTGCGTCATCCGTGTGGGTGCCGCCACCGAGGTCGAGCTCAAGGAGCGCAAGCACCGTCTGGAGGACGCCATCTCCGCGACCCGCGCCGCGGTCGAGGAGGGCATCGTCTCCGGTGGTGGCTCCGCTCTGGTCCACGCCGCCAAGGTCCTCGAGGGCAGCCTCGGCAAGACCGGCGACGAGGCCACCGGTGTCGCGGTCGTCCGCCGCGCGGTCGTCGAGCCGCTGCGCTGGATCGCCGAGAACGCCGGCCTGGAGGGCTACGTCATCACCTCCAAGGTCGCCGAGCTCGACAAGGGCCAGGGCTTCAACGCCGCCACCGGCGAGTACGGCGACCTGATCAAGGCCGGCGTCATCGACCCGGTCAAGGTCACCCGCTCCGCCCTGGAGAACGCCGCCTCCATCGCCTCCCTCCTGCTCACGACCGAGACCCTGGTCGTCGAGAAGAAGGAAGAGGAGGAGCCGGCGGCCGGAGGCCACAGCCACGGCCACTCCCACTGAGGCATGACGGCTGAGGGCTGACGGCGTCAGCCCGCCCGAGCCCGAGCGAAGGCCCGGCACCCCGGAGACGGGGCTGCCGGGCCTTCGCCGTGCCGTCCTCCGCCGGTCAGGGAACCGCGCCGGGGCCGGCGACGGTCTACCCACAGAGCAGTCGGATCATGAGGGGGTAGGGATGAACCAGGTGCTCTACGGGGAACGGTCCCGCAACCCGCTGGCGCGGACGATGCGGCTCACCGAGGACGGACTGCGCAGGGGCGGCAGGACGACCCCGCTGGACGAGCTGAACCTCGCCGCCATGGCAGAAGCGTTCCTGCGGGGCTGCTGGCTCGGGGGCGGGGGCGCCGAACGCCCCCTGGGGATGCTGCCCCAGGGCCCCGGCGTAGTCCCGGTCACCCGCGTGACCGGCACCACCACCCCCCTGAAGGCCCGTCAGGCTGCCGACTTCGCCCGCGCGCTGGGCGAACTGGCGGTACGCAGGTGCGGCGGGCCGGACCACGTGGCCGACCTCGCCGCACAGGCACAGGCGGAGGGCGTGCCGCTGTGGATCGCGCGCCGCCATGCGCCAGGCCCGGCCGGACGGGTGACCGTCGCCGTGGACCGGCGCTCGGTACGCGTGGACGTCTGGGGCCCGCACGCCCCCGCTGTGCGCCTGCGGGCACCGTACGGTTACCGCCCCGACACCGCCGACCGGGCCAACGGCCTGGTCATGACCGTCGGTGACATCACCGCACAGCTCGAACTGCGCAAGAAGGTGCGCAAGTCCAAGAGCAAGGTCGAGATCCGCCTGCCGGACCGGCTCTGGACCCTGCGCCGCGAGAACGCGGAGAGCTCGTGGCTGCTGCGCGACGACCAGCGGGTCGCGCTGCTGACCCGCCCCTCACGGTGGCCCGGCCCCCCGCCCGGCTCGGTGCTGCTGCCGCTGGCCGACGTGCACCACGAGAGCCCCGACCCCCTGGACGCCGTCATGGCCCACGCGGTCGCGGTGTCCTTCGGCCTCGGTGACACCACGGGCCTGGCCAGGTTCCGCGCCGTGAAATCCCGCCCTGCCAGGGACGGGGACACCTGGGACCGCCCCTGGTACAGCAACCTCGGCAGGGACCGCGACGACAACGAGCCCGGCGGCGGCGACGGCTGGGGCAGTGACGGCGGGGACGGGGGCGATGGGGGCGGGGGCGGCAGTGACGGCGGCGGTGGGGACGGAGGAGGCGGTGGCGGAGGCGACTAGCCGTCCGGCGGCCGTATCCCCTTCCGCGTCCTGAGCTCGGGTCCGGGTCCGCGCCCGGGACCGGAAAATCGTCCAGGGATGGTCATCCTCCCCTGACGACAGGTGCAGAATCCCAGTCGTCCCTCTGACACCGACGCCCGGAGTCTCGGCTGCGGCGGCTCCATGAGGCCCGGCCGCTGAACATCGAGGAGGCGGCAACAGCAGGCACTCCGACCAGGGTGTGGCCACCGCACACCCTGGCGTGTGCGCACCATCGCCGCGCGGATCGGCTGACCGAAGGAGTACCGAGGTCACAGCTCCGTAGGCTCCAGAGCCCCCAGCTGCTGCATCAGCCCCAGCCGGTCGTACTGCCACCAGCCCTCGGCGAGCTTCCCGTCCGGCGTGCAGCGGTGGATGGTCGTCCCGGTCATGGTGACGTCCTTCCCGGTCGGCGGAATCCCGAGGAAGTCACCCTTGTGCCTGCCCCGGAAGGTCCACCGGGTGCACACCCGGTCACCCTGGGCGATCTGGTCCTCGATCGTGAACGAGATGTCGAACCCGCCCCGCCACACCTCCACCTCACGCCGCATCGCGTCCAGCCCGATGACGTCGTGCACCCGGGCGGGATCGTGGTCGTGGTAGTCCTCGATGAACACGTCGTTCAACGCGGGCGCCGCACCCTGCCCCGGCGCCACCTCGAAGAACCTGCGCGCCGTGGCCGCGTTCAGCTGCTCGTCCCGCACCACGTCCAGGTCCGTGAACGTCGGCGCCTCGTCGCAGAGCGCCACCATGTCCTGGAAGATCCGGTCGGTCTCCGGAAGCCCGGAGTTGCGCATCGCGTCCTCGTACGACGGGAACTCCACGATCTCGACGATGTGCGAGGAGTCGGCCCGGTCCTTCGCCACCACACTGTGCGTAGCGGTCCGTTTCCCCTTGGTCTGCTCGACCCACCTGTCCATCAGCCGGTTCATCTCGTCGAGCCGGCTGGTCCTGCATTCGATGAGCTGTACGAAGGTCATGGCCTCGCCTCCGGCCCCCCTGGGTCCGGCTGAACAGCTCCATTGTCCCCGCGGGAGCCGCTCGTCGCCTCCCGGCCCTTTGGCATCATGAGGCCATGCGCTGGCGGGGGAAGCGGGGGGAGCGGTCGGTGGCCGCGGGTGGTGACATCGCCCTGGCCGTCACCGGCGATCACAACCGCATCCTGCTCGCCCCGGCGGTGCGTTCGGCGTACCGGGAGCAGGTCCGCCGCATCGCCCCGCCTCAACTGGTCGGCCGCGAGGAGGAGTTGGCCGAGCTGTCCGCCTTCGGCATGGCCGACTCCGGCCCGGCGTACGCCTGGTGGCGCGCGGGCGCCTGGGCCGGCAAGACGGCACTGCTGTCATGGTTCGCCCTGCATCCTCCGCAGGGCGTACGGATCGTGCCGTTCTTCATCACGGCTCGCCTGGGCGCCCAGAACGACGTCGCGGCGTACGTGGACGTCGTACTCGAACAACTGGCGGAGCTGGCCGGAGAGGCCCTGCCCGCCCACCTGACCGTGGCGACCCGCGAGGCCCACCTGCTGTACCTGTACGGCGCCGCCGCCCGCGCCTGCGCCGAGCGCGGGCAGCGCCTGGTCCTCCTGGTCGACGGCCTGGACGAGGACCGCGGCGTCACGACCGGCCCGGACGCCCACAGCATCGCGAGCCTGCTGCCCGCCCGACCGGAGGCCGGCATGCGGGTCCTGGTCGCCGGGCGGCTCAACCCGCCGCTGCCCGGTGACGTACCCGAGGACCATCCGCTGCGCGACCCCGCGATCGTACGGACGCTGTCGCCGTCCCCGTACGCCCGGGCGATCCGCGCGGAGGCGGAACGCGAACTGAAGCGGCTGATCGGGACGGGCGGCCTGGAGCACGACCTGCTGGGCCTGGTGGCGGTGGCGCGCGGCGGCCTGACCGCCGAGGACCTGGCCGCACTGACCGGCGCGGTTCCGTACCGGGTGCGCGATGTCCTGAGCACCCGGGCCGGCCGGACCTTCGGCCTGCGCGCCGACGTCTACCTGCTCGGTCACGAGGAGCTGCAGTCCCAGGCGGAGGAGATGCTCGGCCCGTCCGAGATGGACCTCTACCGTGCGAAGCTGCACACCTGGGCGGAGGAGTGGCGCGGGCGGGGCTGGTCGGAGGGGACGCCGGAGTACCTGCTGCGGGGGTACTTCCGGATGCTCCGGTCCACCGGTGACCTGGAGCGGATGCTCCTCTGCGGGGCGGACACCCGACGGCAGGAGCGCATGCTGGCCCTGACCGGCAGTGACGCGTCCGCCGTGACCGAGATCCACCTCACCGAGGACCTGATCATCGAGCGCGGTGCGCGCCGGCCGCTCGACTCGCTGCGCCTGGCGATCCACCGGGAACGGCTGGTCGACCGCAGCGCGGGCGCCCCGGACTCCCTGCCGCACGCCTGGGCCCTGGCCGGGCAAACCGGCCGGGCCGTCGCACTGGCACGCAGCCTCCCGAACGGCCGTCGCCGGGCCATGGGCCTGGCCGCCGTCGCCGACGTGCTGCTGGATCGGGGAGACGGCGACGGGGCACTGGAACTGCTCGCCGAGGCGGAGCAGGCCGCGCGCCAGGGCGAGGGGCAGAGCCGGGACGACCTGGCGCGCTGCACGGTGGCGGGCCTCTTCGCCCGGGCCGGGCAGTTCGACCGGGCGGCAGCGCTGGCGCGGACGGTCAGCACGCAGTACTTCGATGTCCACACGTACGTTCAGGTCGGCGAGGCCTGTCTCGCGGCCCAGCGGTGGGATCTCGCACAGGACCTGGTCGACGGCGCGCCCAACGAGGAGTGCCGCACCGGTATGGAGAACACCGTGATAGCGGCCCACGCCGCCGCAGGCCGGCACGCCGAGGCGGAGGCGATGGCGAGGGCCACCGCACCGGGTGCCCGGGCCGGCGCGCTGATCACCCTGGCGTCCGCACTGCGCGAGTCCGGGCAGCACCGACGCGCTGACGCCCTCTGTGCCGAGGGCGTGGCGGGGGCGCGGGACCGTGCGGAACCCGAAGACGTGGTGGACCTCCTGGCCGAGGCAGGTGAGTTCGACCAGGCCGAGACGTTCCTGTCCGGCCTGCACGTCGAGTCGGGCCGCTGGGAGGCCGCGGAGAAGCTGGCCGGGTGGCTGGCGTGGGCCGGGGAACTCGACCGGGCCGAGGCACTGCTCGACACGGTCGGCCCGGGTCGTGACCACCACGTGCTGCGGGAGGTGGCACAGGCCCGGGCGAGAGCCGGGCGGTACGAGCAGGCCGAGGAACTGGCCCGGCAGATCCCCGCCGCAGATGTCGCGTCGGCGGCGCTGTGCTCGATCGTGCGCATCATGGCGGACGGGGGCGAGGCCGACCGCGCCTGGTCGTTGGCACGCTCCCTCGGCCCGCGGACGGAGGGCCCGTCAGCCCTCTACGAGGTCGTCGAATCCCTCGCACAGCACGGAGACCCGGACCGGGCCCGGGCTCTCGCCGACTCCCTGGCGGTGGAGCACACGCACGCGTCCGTCGAAGTGGCTGCCGCGCTGGCGCGGACGGGACGGAGCGAGGAGGCCGCGCGGCTCCTGCTGGACCTGGAGAGCCGGACCCGAGTGCTCCATCCGCTGACGGCCGCCCGGAAACTCGGCGTCGCCGCCACGGCTCTGGCCGAAGCGGGGCACCGGGAAGCGGCGCTCGCGGTGCTCGACGGGACCGAGCCGCTGGTCACGGACCGCCGGAGCGAACTCCACGGCTCGCCGGGGGAGTACGGCTTGGCCCTGCGGCAGCTGGTCGCCGCTCGCACGGCCACCGGACAGCTGGACCGGGCGGAGACGCTGGCAGCGCGGGCATCCGACGACTACGAGCGGCGAAACCTCCTGGCCCCGGTGGTGCAGGGATGGGCCAGGTCCGGTGAGGTGGACCGGGCCGTAGCGGGGATGACGGCCGAGGCCGAGGAGGACTCCGCACTCGCGGGAATCCTGGCGCCGCTGGACATGCCATTCGCTCGCGGTCTGGCCGAAGCCGGCCATGCCGCACGGGCCGAGGCCCATGTGCGCGAGAACCCCCGGCCCGGCGCCCGTACCTCAGCACTCTGCGAGCTCGCCGTGACGTTTGCCGAAACGGGTCACCTCGACAGGGCACGGCGCATCGTCGACGAAGTGATCACGCTCGCGGGCGCGTACGACCGCCCCTCCACGATGGACCTGAGCCCTCTGGTCAGGGCCCTGGCCGCGGCGGGGGAGACCGAGGCCGCCCAGGCCGCGCTCGACGCCATGCCGCCACCGGGTCCGCCGAGCGGTTCCGCCTGGTACATCGGGGTCGTAGCCGTGGCCGAGGCCCTGACCGCCCTCGGGTACCACGAGCGTGCCCTGGAGGTGCTGCACACCATCGAGGACCCGTACGACCGCGCTCAGGGGACGCTCGCCCTGGTCTACGCGCTGGCCGCGTCGGGAGAGTACGCCCGCGCCGAGGAACTCGCACGGACGCTGTCCGCTCCCGCGACGCTGTCCAGGGCCTGGGCGCGCATCGCGGCCGCCACGACCGACGGCGAACAGGCCCGGCGCCTGGTTGCCCTGGCCCTCCAGGGCGGTGAGTGGGTGTCGGCCCTGCCCGCCCTCCTCAGGCAGGCACCGGACGTGGTCCCGCTCGTGGTGGAGGCGGCCGCCGCGATGAAGTCCGCCTGCGGGCAGCACACCGGGGCTCCTACTGAGGCCCGTACTTCCGGCCCGTCTTAGACGACACCGCCCCGAGCACCCCCCGCGGCACCAGCTTCGCCGCCCCCATCAGCGCCTTGTAGCGCGGGTCCGGGATCGACACCGTCTTCCCGCGCGCCAGGTCGTGCAGGGCCGCCGCCACCAGCTTGTCCGCGTCGAGCCACATCCAGGCCGGGATGTTGTCCGTGCCCATGCCGGCCCGCGCGTGGAACTCGGTGCGCACGAAGCCGGGGCAGAGCGCCATCAGCCGTACGCCGCTGCCGGCCAGGTCGCGCGCGGCGCCCTGGGTGAACTGCACGACCCAGGCCTTGGACGCGCCGTACGTGCCCCGCGGGACGAACGCGGCCACCGACGCGACGTTCACGACGCCGCCGCGGCCGCGCTCCCGCATGGCCTCCGTCGCCGCGGACGTCAGCCGCAGCACCGCCTCGCAGTGCACCTTCAGCATCCGCAGCTCGTCGGCCATGGGGACGTCCAGGAAACGGCCCTTGTTGCCGAATCCGGCGTTGTTGACCAGCAGGTCGACGGGGTTCTTGCGGTCGCCCAGCCGGCCGGCCACCGACTCGATGCCCTTGTCCTCGGCGAGGTCGGCCGTCAGCACCTCCGCCTCGATGCCGTGCCGGTCGTGCAGCTCGGTCGCCTGCTCCCGGAGCCGCTTGGTGTCGCGGGCCACCAGCACGAGGTTGTGCCCGTCCGCCGCCAGTCGCCGCGCGAACGCGGCCCCGATGCCTGCCGTCGATCCCGTAATCAGAGCCGTTGTCATGGCAGAAGGTTAGTGACCTGGACCATGTGCATCCGCTTGCCTGCGGGGGTCCCGCCGGTGAAGGGTCGGTGGAGACCCGCACGGCGAGCGGCCCGTGAGGGCCGATCGGCGAGCAGCCGTCAGACCCCGCGCTTCTCCGCGTACTCCCGCGCCAGCCTCAGGGACTCCGGGTGCAGCGCCTCACCCGCCGGCAGCAGCCGCGGCAGCAGCGTCCGCTCGGTGGTCACCGCCCGGAACTGGAGGGCCACGGTCACGTCGTGCTCCGGCCGGTGCACGATCTCCACGGGGTCGCCGGCCCGAATCTCGCCGGGTTCGATCACCCGCAGATACGCCCCGGGCGCGCCCCGCTGCGTGAACCGCTTCACCCACTGCTTCTCGTCCAGATGGCCCTGGAACGTGCGGCACGGGATCCGCCCGCAGGTGACCTCCAGCACCACCTCGGGCCCCACGCGCCAGCGCTCGCCGATCAGCGCGCCGGACACGTCGAGACCTTGTGTCGTGAGGTTCTCGCCGAACGACCCGTCGGGCAGCGTCCGGCCCAGCTCGCGTTGCCACGCGTCCATGTCCTCGCGCGCCATCGCGTAGACCGCCTGGTCGTCGCCGCCGTGGTGCTCCAGCTTGCACACCGCGTCCCCGGCCAGCCCGCTCCCGCCGACGCCCTTGGGTCCGGGCGCCGAGACCCGCACCGGCCCGTCCACCGGCCGCTTGTCGATTCCGGTCACACCCTCCGGGTTGTCCGTGTACGGCACGGGCTTGGCGCGACCCAGATTCAGAGACAGAAGCTTCATGCCCGCACGGTAGGGGAACCGGCCCCAAAGCGTCGACGCATTATTGGGAGCGGCTTCAAAGGGTCGCTTATCCTCGAAGAGTGATCGAAGCCCGTCATCTCCGTGTCCTGCGCGCCGTCGCGGCCACCGGCTCCTTCTCCGCCGCGGGCCGCGAACTGGGGTGCACCCAGCCCGCCGTCAGCCAGCAGATGAAGGCCCTGGAAGCATCCGTCGGCACGCCTCTGCTGATCCGCACGGGACGCGAGATGCGCCTGACCCAGGCCGGCGAGGCGCTGGTGCGGCACGCCGCCGGGATCCTCGCCGGGCTCACGGCCGCGGAGGAGGAGGTCGCCGCCATCGCCGGGCTGCGCGCGGGCCGGGTCCGGCTCGTCTCGTTCCCCAGCGGCAGCTCCACGCTCGTGCCGACCGCCCTCGCCGCTCTGCGCGACGCGCACCCCGGCACCCGGGTCTTCCTGGAGGAGGCCGAACCGCCCGCGTCCGTCGGCATGCTGCGCGAGGGCGACTGCGACGTGGCGCTCGCCTTCCGCTACGAGGGGGCGGCGGGCGCCGAGGAGTGGGAGGACCTGGTCGTACGGCCGCTGTTGTCGGACCGGCTCGTCGCACTCGTTCCGGAGCGGCACCGGCTCGCGGGCGCGCAGTCCGTCGCGATCGGCGAACTCGCGCGGGAGCCGTGGATCGCGGGCTGCCCGCGCTGCCGCGGCCAGCTCGTCGAGGTGTGCGCGGCGGCCGGCTTCACCCCGCGCATCGACTTCGCGACCGACGACTACCCCGCGGTCGCCGGCCTGGTCGGCGCCGGTCTGGGCGTGGCCGTGCTGCCCCAGCTGGCCATCGAGTCCGTACGGCCCCGGGGAGTCCGGACCGTGACGCTGGAACCGGCGGTGCGCCGGGAGATCGTCGCGCTCACCCTGCCCGACCTCGCACAGGTCCCGGCCGTGGCGGCGACGCTCGGCCAACTGGCACGGGCCGCCCGCCGCTAGTCACGGCGCAGGCGCGTCCGGCCACAGCGCAGGCGTGTCCGGCCACCGCGCAGGCGCGTCAAAAACCGACGGCACGCGCGCGCGTGCCTGTCTCGCAGAAACGTTCCTTCAGTTGTTCGAGGCGGCGTGCCCGCCGGATGCCGACGCCGACACCAGCCGGTTGCGCGCCCGCCCCATCAGCTCTTCGCGCTCGTCCTCGGTCAGCCCGCCCCACACGCCGTACGGTTCCCGCACCGCCAGCGCGTGGGCGGCGCACTCGGCACGCACAGGGCACCTCATGCAGACCTCTTTGGCCGAGTTCTCGCGAGCGCTCCGAGCCGCACCGCGCTCGCCCTCCGGATGGAAGAAGAGCGAGCTGTCCACCCCGCGACAGGCAGCCAGCAGCTGCCAGTCCCACAGGTCCGCGTTCGGTCCGGGAAGGCGGGAGAAATCTGCCATTACGTGACCCCTTGTAGCCGTTCTGGGCGGATCTGGTGTCCACGACCGTACAACTACGATCTAAGGAGATGAAAATATGACTCATTGCGAATCTAGCTCCAGACACTGGCAAAGCGGAAGAAATGGATCCGAACGGGGCATAGGTTGTGATGAAAGTTCGAGGGTCTGTTGCGCATGTCTGCACCGTGTCCGGCCCCTCACGTAGAGTGCCGAAGATGTCAGCCGCCCCCGTAACTCTTTCGAGTGACCGTCGTTGAGAGTGCGAGGCGGTTGAAGGAACAAGCGCTCGGGCAGGCGTCCGAGGCGGTCGACCGCACAGGTGACGATTTCGTACCAGCCTGGAGGCTCAAGGTGACGCGCATCAGCTGCGGAGGGCGGCCATGACTTCCGTCCTCGTCTGCGACGACTCCCCGCTTGCCCGAGAGGCGCTCCGCCGCGCGGTCGCGACCGTGCCCGGCGTAGAGCGCGTGACGACGGCGGCCAACGGCGAGGAAGTCCTCCGCCGCTGGGGGGCCGACCGCTCGGACCTGATTCTGATGGACGTACGCATGCCCGGCCTGGGCGGCGTCGAGACGGTCCGGCGGCTGCTGTCCGCCGACCCCGGTGCGCGCATCATCATGCTCACCGTCGCCGAGGACCTGGACGGTGTGGCCCTCGCGGTCGCCGCCGGTGCCCGCGGCTATCTGCACAAGGACGCCTCGCGCGCGGAGCTCCGCGCGACGGTGACGCAGGCCCTGGCCGACCCGACCTGGCGGCTCGCCCCGCGCCGGCTGCGCTCGGCCGAGATGGGCGCCGCGCCGACGCTCACGGCGCGTGAGATCCAGGTCCTCGAAGGCATGAGCCACGGCCGCTCGAACGCCGAGATCGGCCGCGAGCTGTTCCTCTCCGAGGACACCGTCAAGACGCACGCCCGGCGCCTGTTCAAGAAGCTCGGCGCCTCGGACCGGGCCCACGCCGTGGCGCTCGGCTTCCGGTGGGGTCTGGTGCGCTAGGGGATGTCCGCAAGGTCCCGCCTGCCCCGCGGTACCCGGCACGCACTCTCGCCGCACCGGTCGAACACCCGCGTACAACCAGTACGCGGGCGTCCGCCCGGCATGCCGAGAGCACGCACCGGACGCCGCAGGGCCCGCCCTCCGGGCGGACGACGGGACTTCACGGACACCCCCTAGGGCCTGTCCTCCGGATCGGGTCGTCTTCGACGCGCGGGCTCCGGCCGGAGCCGGAGAGCGGGGGCATGTGGATGCCCCCGCGCGAGCCGTACACGCGGGTGCCGAGGCCGACGGCCGACGACAGCCTCGGAGCGGATCCATCCCCGCCCGGGCGGGGTCGGGAGCGCGGCAGGGCGCACGCGAGAACCCACGGCCCCGGTGTGATCCGAAAGGCGGGTCCCAGCGGTCGCAGTGGGGGCACGGAATGCCAGGTCGGCGGGGGTGGACCCGGGGTCCGCCGGGAGCCCGCTGCTCGTTTCGCCGCGGATGCCGCATCCTTGAGGGTGTGGAGTTCCTCGGGGACGAGTCGGTCGAGCGGAAGGGGAGGGCGCAGGGGATGAGTTCCGGCGCACCTGCTCATAACGCTTCGGTGCACAACAACGGGCGCGGTGCCACGGACCCGGCGGCCGCAAGGCACCATGGACCGATGCGCGACGACGAGGCGGTCAATGCCCAAGGGGCGATCGGCGCGCTCGTCCACCGCGCCGTCGACGGGGACGAGCAGGCCACGCACGACCTGCTCGCCCATGTCCACCCCCTGGCCCTGCGCTACTGCCGCACCCGCCTGTCCCGCCTCCCGGGCGACGCCCGGCACTTCGTGGAGGACCTCGCCCAGGAGGTCTGCGTGGCGGTGCTCCTCGCACTGCCCCGCTACCGGGACACCGGGCGCCCCTTCGAGGCGTTCGTCTTCGCCATCGCCGCCCACAAGGTCGCCGACCTCCAGCGCGCGGCGATGCGCCACCCCGGCTCGACGGCCGTCCCCTCCGACGAGATGCCGGAGCGGCCCGACGACTCCCTGGGACCGGAGGAGCGCGCCCTGCTCAGCAGTGACGCGGAATGGGCCAAGAAACTGCTGGCCAACCTGCCCGAGAATCAGCGGGAGCTGCTGCTGCTGCGGATCGCGGTGGGCCTCACGGCCGAGGAGACGGGCCAGATGTTGGGAATGTCACCCGGCGCGGTCCGGGTGGCGCAGCACAGGGCGCTGAGCCGGCTGCGGGCGCTGGCCGAGCAGTAGCCCTCGGGAACAATCACCCTCTGTTGAACAGGCGGTGCGCAGCTTCCGTACGAACATACGAAGCCCGGAGCCAGGCGGAACCGTGGAATGAGACAGCTGCGCTTCCCGTTAGCATGGACATCCGCACCGATCAAGGCCATTTGGGGAAGGTGTCATGACTGCCAACGTCGACGGAGTGCCCGGTAAATTCGCGACACTCGGGCTGACCTACGACGACGTGCTGCTGCTGCCGGGTGCATCCGAAGTGCTCCCCAACGCGGTCGACACCTCGTCCCGCATCTCCCGCAACGTGCGGGTCAACATCCCGCTGCTGTCCGCCGCCATGGACAAGGTGACCGAGTCGCGCATGGCGATCGCCATGGCCCGCCAGGGCGGCGTCGGCGTCCTGCACCGCAACCTCTCCATCGAGGACCAGGTCAACCAGGTCGACCTGGTGAAGCGGTCCGAGTCCGGGATGGTCACCGACCCGATCACGGTGCACCCGGACGCGACGCTCGGCGAGGCCGACGCCCTGTGCGCCAAGTTCCGCATCAGCGGCGTCCCCGTCACCGACGGCAACGGCAAGCTGCTCGGCATCGTCACCAACCGCGACATGGCCTTCGAGACCGACCGCTCCCGTCAGGTGCGCGAGGTCATGACCCCCATGCCCCTGGTGACCGGCAAGGTCGGCATCTCCGGCCCCGACGCCATGGAGCTGCTGCGCCGCCACAAGATCGAGAAGCTTCCGCTGGTCGACGACGCGGGTGTCCTCAAGGGCCTCATCACGGTCAAGGACTTCGTCAAGGCCGAGCAGTACCCCAACGCGGCCAAGGACGCCGAGGGCCGTCTCCTCGTGGGCGCCGCCGTGGGCGCCAGCCCCGAGGCCCTGGAGCGGGCCCAGGCGCTCGCCGCCGCCGGTGTGGACTTCCTGGTCGTCGACACCTCGCACGGCCACAACAGCAACGCCCTCAGCTGGATGTCGAAGATCAAGTCGAGCGTCGGCGTCGACGTGATCGGCGGCAACGTCGCCACGCGCGACGGCGCCCAGGCGCTGATCGACGCGGGTGTCGACGGCATCAAGGTGGGCGTCGGCCCCGGCTCGATCTGTACCACCCGGGTGGTCGCCGGTATCGGTGTCCCGCAGGTCACCGCCATCTACGAGGCGTCCCTCGCCGCCCGTCCGGCCGGTGTGCCGCTGATCGGTGACGGCGGTCTGCAGTACTCGGGCGACATCGGCAAGGCGCTCGCCGCGGGCGCCGACACGGTCATGCTGGGCAGCCTGCTCGCCGGCTGTGAGGAGTCCCCGGGCGAGCTGCAGTTCATCAACGGCAAGCAGTTCAAGTCGTACCGCGGCATGGGCTCGCTCGGTGCGATGCAGTCCCGCGGCCAGGCCAAGTCGTACTCCAAGGACCGCTACTTCCAGGCCGAGGTCGGCTCCGACGACAAGCTCGTGCCCGAGGGCATCGAGGGCCAGGTGCCCTACCGCGGCCCGCTGGCCAACGTGCTGCACCAGCTCGTCGGCGGTCTGCGCCAGACGATGGGCTATGTGGGCGCCGCCTCCATCGACGAGATGGAGACCAAGGGCCGCTTCGTCCGGATCACCTCCGCCGGTCTCAAGGAGAGCCACCCGCACGACATCCAGATGACGGTCGAGGCACCCAACTACAGCCGTAGTAAGTAGTCCCCAGGCCTGCCGAGGGCGGTTCCGGAGCATCCGGGGCCGCCCTCTCCATGCCCGTCGGCGATACTGGAAGACGCTGAAACGCAAAGGGAAAGGCCACCAACGTGACTGAGATCGAGATCGGGCGCGGCAAGCGCGGCCGCCGGGCGTACGCCTTCGACGACATCGCCGTCGTCCCCAGCCGCCGTACGCGGGACCCGAAGGAGGTCTCGATCGCCTGGCAGATCGACGCCTACCGCTTCGAGCTGCCGTTCCTGGCCGCCCCCATGGACTCGGTCGTCTCCCCGGCCACCGCCATCCGCATCGGCGAGCTCGGCGGCCTCGGCGTGCTGAACCTCGAAGGTCTGTGGACGCGCTACGAGGACCCGCAGCCGCTGCTCGACGAGATCGCCGAGCTGCCCGCCGAGGCCGCGACCCGGCGCCTCCAGGAGATCTACGCCGCGCCCATCAAGGAGGAGCTGATCGGCGCGCGGATCAAGGAGGTGCGCGACTCGGGCGTGGTCACGGCCGCGGCGCTCTCCCCGCAGCGCACGGCCCAGTTCTCCAAGGCCGTCGTCGACGCGGGCGTGGACATCTTCGTCATCCGCGGTACGACGGTCTCGGCGGAGCACGTCTCCGGTTCGCACGAGCCGCTGAACCTGAAGCAGTTCATCTACGAGCTGGACGTCCCGGTGATCGTCGGCGGCTGCGCCACGTACACCGCCGCCCTGCACCTGATGCGCACCGGCGCGGCCGGCGTGCTGGTCGGCTTCGGCGGCGGCGCCGCGCACACCACGCGCAACGTGCTGGGCATCCAGGTCCCGATGGCCACCGCGGTCGCCGACGTGGCCGCGGCCCGCCGCGACTACATGGACGAGTCCGGCGGCCGGTACGTGCACGTGATCGCGGACGGCGGTGTCGGCTGGTCCGGCGACCTCCCCAAGGCGATCGCCTGCGGCGCCGACGCGGTCATGATGGGCTCCCCGCTCGCCCGCGCGACCGACGGGCCGGGCAAGGGCAACCACTGGGGCATGGAGGCCGTGAACGAGGAGCTGCCGCGCGGCCAGAAGGTCGACCTCGGCACGGTCGGCACCATCGAGGAGATCCTCACGGGTCCGTCCCACACCCCCGACGGCTCGATGAACCTCTTCGGCGCGCTGCGGCGGGCGATGGCCACGACCGGGTACAGCGAGCTGAAGGAGTTCCAGCGGGTCGAGGTGACGGTGGCGGACTCGCAGCACCGGCGGTAGTCGGTAGCCCCAGGACGGGACGAGGAAGGGCCTGGTCACTCGAGTGAGTGACCAGGCCCTTTCGCGTGCCCAACTGGCCCTGGCGGGGCGCGTGTTGGCGTAGGGGGGCGCGTGGTTGCGCCCATGGGACGCCACCGCAAGCCCACCCGCTGGGACCGACTCCGTCTTCGGATGGTGCAGTGCCGGAGGAGGTGGATCTTGCGACTTTTCGGATGGTGAGCGGCCGCCCCTATGGAAACTAGGGGCGGACACTCCGTGATCCATCCAGGAGCCTGCCGCAGTGCCCTCTGCGGTGGGCTCCACCTTGCTTCGGATGGTGAGCGGCCGCCCCCAAGAGAGCTAGGGGCGGACACTCCGTGATCCATCCAGAAGCCTGCCGCAGTACCCCCTGCGGTGGGCTCCGCCGTCTCCCAAGGTACTGGCGGCGGGGTGCCCCGCGCCACCAGCCCAGGGGGCTCAGCGCCCCCACGCGCCCCTCTTCACAACCGATGCGCCGCCCCCGTGGGCGCCGCCCCCCGCGTGTCCAGCAGCAGCTGCGCCTTCACCGACAGGCCTTGCAGGTCGTAGGTGCGGTGCTGCTGGAGGAGGATGGTCAGGTCCGCGTCGGCTACCGCCTCGTAGAGGGAGTCCACGCGGGGGACGGGGCGGTCCAGGACGCTCCAGGCGGGGACGTACGGGTCGTGGTAGCTGACCGAGGCGCCCAGTTCCATCAGGCGCAGGGCGACCTCCTGGGCGGGCGTGCCGTGCAGGTCGGCGAGGTCGGGCTTGTAGGTGACGCCCAGGAGCAGCACGCGTGCGCCTCGGGCCGACTTGCCGTGCTCGTTGAGGAGCGTGGCGGCGCGCTGGACGACGTAGCCGGGCATGCGGCTGTTGACCTGCTGGGCCAGTTCCACCATGCGCAGAGTGCGGCCGCCCTGGGTGGTCAGGTCCTGCGGGACGGCGTGGCCGCCGACGCCGGGGCCGGGGCGGAAGGCCTGGAAGCCGAACGGCTTGGTCTCCGCGCAGCGCACGACGTCCCACAGGTCGACGCCCAGGTCGTGGCAGAGGACGGCCATCTCGTTGACGAGGGCGATGTTGACGTGCCGGTAGTTGGTCTCCAGGAGCTGCACGGTCTCCGCCTCGCGGGGTCCACGCGCGCGTACCACCTTGTCGGTGAGCCGTCCGTAGAAGGCGGCGGCCGACTCCGTGCAGGCCGGGGTGAGGCCGCCGATGACCTTGGGGGTGTTGGCGGGCGTGAAGTCGCGGTTGCCGGGGTCGACGCGGCTGGGGGAGTAGGCGAGGTGGAAGTCGCGGCCCGCGCGCAGACCCGATCCCTCTTCGAGGAGGGGGCGCAGGCATTCCTCTGTCGTCCCTGGGTACACAGGGGACTCCAGAATCACAGTGGTGTGGGGGCGCAGATGCGCGGCCAGGGTGCGGGCGGCCGCCTCCAGCTGGCTCAGGTCGAGTCCGCCGTCCGCGCCCCGCGGGGTCGGTGCGCAGATGACCGCGGTGCGCACCCGGCCGAGCTCGGCGGCGTTCGTGGTCGGCCGGAAGCCCCCCGAGAGCATCCGGCGCTGTTCGGCGGCGCTGAGGGAGCCGGCCTCGGGGCCGGTCCGGTAGCCGATGGTGGCGACGCCTGCGGCGACGGCGGCCTGCGCCAGGGGCAGGCCGTACGGGCCGAGTCCGATGACGGCGAGATCTGCGGGCATGGCGTGGCCGTCCTTCCCGATAGCCGAAGTGGGACAGGTACGCAAGCCCTGTGGACAGGACGGGCGAGCGCAATGTCAGACTAGGAGTAAATATGACCGATATGCGGGATTGCTCGCCCGAGTTTCGGTGAGTGTTCCGTGGGCGTTGTCCACAGGCTTGTGGCCCGTGGTGGCTGAAGTCGGGCAAGACGGTCAGAATTTGGGCATGGGATACGGACGGGGTCTCACCCGACGGGTGCGGCCGGCGCGACCGAGGCGGCACCAGCCGTCGCGATGAGCGGGAGGCAGCGGTGAGGACAGCGACACTCGGGCCGGCGCAGCGCGTCGAGTCACTCGCATCTATGGCCGAGCGCGAGCTGGACGTGCTGGTGGTGGGCGCAGGCGTGGTCGGTGCGGGCACCGCCCTGGACGCCGCGACCCGGGGCCTGTCCACGGGACTGGTGGAGGCGCGCGACTGGGCGTCCGGCACCTCCAGCCGGTCCAGCAAGCTGATCCACGGCGGCCTGCGCTACCTGGAGATGCTCGACTTCGCGCTCGTCCGGGAGGCGCTGAAGGAACGCGGCCTGCTGCTGGAGCGGCTCGCCCCGCATCTGGTGAAGCCCGTGCCGTTCCTGTACCCCTTGCAGCACAAGGGCTGGGAGCGGCTGTACGCAGGGTCGGGCGTCGCGATGTACGACGCCATGTCGATGGCCCGGGGTCATGGCCGGGGCCTGCCCGCGCACCGCCATCTGACCCGCTCTCACGCCCTGCGCGTGGCGCCCTGTTTGAAGAAGGACGCGCTGGTCGGGGCGCTGCAGTACTACGACGCCCAGATGGACGACGCCCGGTACGTGACGACCCTCGTGCGCACGGCGGTGGCGTACGGTGCGCAGGCCGCCAACCGCGCGCGGGTCACAGGGTTCCTGCGCGAGGGCGAGCGGGTCGTCGGCGCGAAGGTGCAGGACGTCGAGGCCGGCGGCGAGTACGAGATCCGCGCCAAACAGGTCGTCAACGCGACCGGCGTGTGGACGGACGACACCCAGGCGATGGTCGGGGAGCGCGGCCAGTTCCACGTCCGGGCGTCCAAGGGCATCCATCTGGTCGTACCGCGCGACCGGATCCACTCCACGACCGGGCTGATCCTGCGCACGGAGAAGTCCGTGCTGTTCGTCATCCCCTGGGGCCGGCACTGGATCGTCGGCACCACGGACACCGACTGGGACCTCGACAAGGCCCACCCGGCCGCATCCAGCGCGGACATCGACTACCTGCTGGAACACGTGAACTCGGTGCTCGCGGTGCCGCTCACCAGGGATGATGTCCAGGGCGTGTACGCGGGCCTGCGGCCGCTGCTGGCGGGCGAGTCGGACGCCACCAGCAAGCTGTCGCGTGAGCACACCGTGGCGCATCCGGTGCCCGGGCTCGTCGTCGTGGCGGGCGGCAAGTACACCACCTACCGGGTCATGGCCAAGGACGCGGTGGACGCGGCGGTGCACGGGCTGGACATGCGTGTCGCCGAGTGCGTCACCGAGGACGTGCCGCTGCTGGGCGCCGAGGGCTACCGGGCGCTGTGGAACGCGCGGGCGCGGATCGCCGCCCGGACCGGACTCCACGTGGTGCGGGTGGAACACCTGCTGAACCGGTACGGGACGATGACCGAGGAACTCCTCGCGCTCATCGCCGAGGACCCGTCTCTGGGCGAGCCCCTGTCGGCGGCCGACGACTATCTGCGCGCCGAGATCGTCTACGCGGCCTCGCACGAGGGGGCGCGGCATCTGGACGACGTGCTGACCCGGCGGACGCGCATCTCCATCGAGACCTTCGACCGGGGCACGCGCAGCGCACGGGACGCCGCCGAGCTCATGGCGCAGGTCCTCGGCTGGGACAAGGACCAGATCGAGCGCGAGGTGCAGCACTACGAGAAGCGGGTGGAGGCCGAGCGTGAGTCGCAGCGCCAGCCGGACGACCTGACGGCGGACGCGGCGCGGCTGGGGGCGCCGGACATCGTGCCGCTGTAGGCGGCTGTTCCCGCGAACCGGGCGGCGCGTTCGACATCACCCGAACGAGTGTCAGAAACCGGGATCTCCGTTCGGAACCCGGTCGTTCTACGAGGTGCGGGGGCAGAACTCGGCCGCGAGCACCGCGGGTTCGAGACCGGGATCGGCTATCGCGTCCGTGTTCACGCGGAAGGTGAGGACACGCCGGCCGTCGACGGTGGCTGCGGTGCGCACGTAGCTGCCGGATATGTGCCCGTTGTGTCCCCACACCGTCGTGCCGCACGGCAGTTCCTCGGGAAACAGGCCCATGCCGTACGCGCCGTGTGCGGCACGGGTGTCGAGCATCTCGCGCAGCCAGTGCGGGGGCACCAGCCGCCCGCCGAGCAGGGCCGAGTAGAAGCGGTCCAGATCGGCGAGCGTGGACACCAACTCGCCCGCGGCGCCGGCCACCCGCGGGTCGAGATCGGTGACGTCGGTTCCGTCGGCGGCGTAGGCGTGGCCGTGCGGAGAGGGCAGCGAGGAGCGGGATCCGGGGAAGGAGGTGCCCGTCAGACGCAGAGGAGTGATGATGCGGCGCTCGGCCTCCGTGGCGTACGAGCGGCCGGTGACCTGCTGGACGACCAGGCCGAGCAGGACGTAGTTGGTGTTCGAGTAGGAGAAGCGGCCGCGTTCGGCCGGGGGGTGGGTGAGTGTGATGCGTATGGCCTGACGGGGTGTGACGGGTGCGGTTCCGCCGGTGTCCCTGGTGTAGTCGTACAGGCCGCTGGTGTGGGTGAGCAGGGAACGCACGGTCAGCGCGCGGCCGTCGTTGCCCGCTCCCCGCACCAGGCCCGGCAGGTGCTGCTCCACGGTGTCGGACAGCGACAGCCGGTGCTCGGCGGCCAGTTGCAGCACGACCGTCGCGATGAACGTCTTCGTGACGCTGCCGGCACGGAAACGGTCCGACCGGGCGATTCCCTGCCCGGCCTGGGCATAGCGGGTGGTGGCCCCCTCCCGGGCGAGCAGGGCCGCGGCCGGTGCCCTCCCCTGGGTCACCAGCAGCGGAAGCACCGCGTCCGTCGGCGGAGCCGAGAGAGCCGACGAGTCGGCCGGAAGCAGGCCGAGGAGGGCCACGGACACAGGCAGGGCCAGCAAGGTCCGAAAGGGCGGCACGCGGGCTCCTCCCTGGTCGGGGCGTCGGGGGCCCATCATGCAAGGCGGCGCGCCGGGCGCCGCGCCCGGGTTCCGGGTGGGCGGGGCCGAGGGGGCGTTTCACCAGGGGGCCCCTGGGGCGCTGGGCACTTGTCGGGTGAGAGACAATGGAGGCTCTGTCAGGGCGGGTTGTATGAGGGGACGCATGTCGGAGGCGGAGCGGGCGGGCACATCTCGTCAGGACACTCGTCAGGACAACAGGGAGCGTCTCCTCGCGGGGCGTTACCGGCTGGGCGAGGTGCTCGGCCGCGGTGGCATGGGCACGGTATGGCGGGCCCAGGACGAGACCCTGGGGCGGACGGTCGCCGTCAAGGAGCTGCGGTTCCCGTCGAACATCGACGAGGAGGAGAAGCGGCGGCTGATCACGCGGACGCTGCGCGAGGCCAAGGCGATCGCGCGGATCCGTAACAACAGCGCCGTGACGGTCTTCGACGTGGTCCAGGAGGACGACCGGCCCTGGATCGTGATGGAGCTCGTCGAGGGCAAGTCGCTCGCCGAGGTCATCCGGGAGGACGGCCTCCTCGAACCGAAGCGGGCCGCCGAGGTCGGGCTCGCCGTCCTGGACGTGCTGCGCTCCGCGCACCGTGAGGGCATCCTGCACCGCGACGTGAAGCCGTCGAACGTGCTCATCGCCGAGGACGGCCGGGTCGTGCTCACGGACTTCGGCATCGCCCAGGTCGAGGGCGACCCGTCCATCACCTCGACCGGCATGCTCGTCGGCGCGCCCTCCTACATCTCCCCGGAGCGGGCGCGCGGGCACAAGCCGGGCCCGGCGGCCGACCTGTGGTCGCTCGGCGGGCTGCTGTACGCGGCGGTGGAAGGCACACCGCCGTACGACAAGGGGTCGGCCATAGCGACTCTCACGGCGGTGATGACCGAGCAGTTGGAGGAGCCGAAGAACGCCGGCCCGCTGAAGGACGTCATCTACGGGCTGCTCACCAAGGACCCCGCCCAGCGGCTCGATGACGCGGGCGCCCGGGCGATGCTGAACTCGGTCATCCACGCCCCCGCGCCGGCCGAGCCGGAGCCGATGGACGCGACGAAGGTCGTGCCGCTTCCGGCGCAGCCGGACAAGTCCTCGCGCAAGGGGAGCGCGGCGGGTTCCGGGAGCAAGCGGAGCGAGGAACCCGGGGAGCGGCTGCGCGGAGCGCTGCGTTCCGTGCGCAAGGCCGCCGTCGGGACGGCCGGGGCGTCGGCCGCGTCCCGGACCCGGTCCGAGGAGGGCATGTCCTCTTCCGGACCGGAGGGCGCGAAGGCCGGGGACGGGGACGCGGGTGCGTCCGTGTCGACGCCCGGTTCGAAGTCGGGTTCGACGTCGGGTTCGGCGTCGGCCTCGGGGGCGGCTGCCAGTGCCGGGGCCGGAGCACAGGGGGCGAAGGCGACGTCCGAGGGCCGGAGTTCGGGGTGGCCCGTCATGCCGCGGCCGGACCTGCCGCCGCGGCCCGCGCCCAGGGCGCCGCTGACCGACGTGGTGCCGCGGCGCACCATGGTGATCATCGCGGCGGTCGTGGTGCTCGCCGTGATCGGCACGGTGCTCGCCATCGCGCTCAGCGGAGACGACAAGGACGCGAAGGGGTCCGCCGGAGGGAACGGCGGCAAGGCCGTCGCCACAGCGCCCAGCAGCGCCGACACCAAGGGCGACGAGAGCGACGGCACGCGCACCGACAGCGCGGCGACGCAGCCCACGCCGTCGGCGCCCGCCTCGAACGGCACGCCCGGCGACCGGGCGAGCGAGTCCTCCGCCGGCGGCAAGGGCACCGTCGCGGTGTCGACGCACCAGGGCAGCCAGGGATACTCGATCGGTCTGCCCAAGGGGTGGAAGTACGGATCCACGGGTGCCGCGGGCGACCGGTTCACCGGGCCCAACGGGCAGAAGCTGCTCATCGCCTGGACCTCCACGCCCAAGGGCGACCCGGTGGCGGACTGGAAGAGCCAGGAGCGCTACATGCAGCGCGCGCAGTACAAGAAGATCCGAATAGAGCCGGTGGACTACCGCGGCTGGAACACGGCCGACTGGGAGTTCACCTACGTGGAGAGCGGCACCAAGTACCGGACCATCGACCGGGGTTTCGTCGTCGACGACCGGCAGGGCTACGCGCTGATGTACACGGCGAAAGCAGCCGGCTGGGGCGATGAGCTGCGCAAGCAGACCTGGCGGACGCTGACCAAGACCTTCGAACCCAAGTCCTGAGCATGAGCGGCCCCGGGTTTGGGGAGTGAGATCTGGCATCCCCACATTGCGGGTTGCCTGCGGCACGTATCGTAAATGTTTGCGGACCGTGCGCAGCCGGAACGGACCGTGGGGCGAACGGATGTGACCGACCAGGCTGCCGGGGGAGGCATCGTGGACGACTATGCGGGACGGGTGCTCGCCGACCGCTACCGCCTGCCGCTGCCGCCGTCCGACGAGTACGAACTCACCGAGTCCCGGGCCTTCGACACCTACAGCGGACAGGAAGTCCTGGTCAGGGCAGTGCCGTTGCCGGAGGTGGTCGAGGCGGAGGTCCTCGACGCGGAGGGGCTGCCCGACGGCTTCACGGCCCGTGACGGTGGTGCGCGCAGGCCCGGCGCCCGTGCGGGCATCCGGCGGCCCACGGACCCGGTGGTCCGGCGCGCGGTCGAGGCCGCGCAGGCCGCGGCGGCCATTCCCGACCATCCCCGGCTCGACCAGGTCTTCGACGTGTTCGCCGAGGGCGGCTCGCTGTGGATCGTCAGTGAGCTGGTGGCCGCGCGTCCGCTGGCGGCGCTGCTCGCCGAGAAGCCGCTGACGCCGTACCGGGCGGCCGAGGTGGCCTCCGACGTCCTCATGGCGCTGCGGGTGCTGCATGCGCACGGCTGGGTGCACCGGAACATCACCGCGCGGACGGTCCTCGTCTGCGACGACGGCCGGGTGATGCTGACCGGACTGGCGGTGGGCGCGGCGGAGGAGGCGCTGTGCGGGTACGACCCCGTACCGGCTCCGGCCCTCGGCGAGCCCGGCCAGGAGACCGGGGGCGCCGGGACGGCCGAGGGCGTCGGCGGTCCGGGCGGTGCCGGTGGCTCGGGAGCCGTCGGCGGCCCGGGTGTCGCCGGTGTACCGGGCGGCGGTGGCGCGGGTGATCCCGAGGCCGCGCGGCGGGCCGCCATAGAGGCTCGGGAGGCCCGAGGGCTGCCGCCGGTCGGAGCCGATGCGGGGAGCGGGGGCTTGCCCGTGCCGGCCCGCAGGAGCGAGGACGACAGCGCGGACCCGCGTGCCGCGCGAGCCGGGGCGATCGCGGCCTACCGGGCGGGTGCCCGGGCCGCGGCCCGGGTCCACGAGACGCAGCAGAACGGCCGGGCGGCGCTGCCCGGCGCCCGGCCCGCCCCGGACGGCGGACCCGGGCCCCACACCAACGGCTCGGCGCAGTCGCCGTACGTCCCCGGGCAGAGCACGGGGTCCGGTGGGACCGCGCCGGGGCAGATAGCAGACCCCTACGGCGTGAGCGGTGCCCCCCGGACGACCGCCTGGCACGGTGCCACGCCCCGCGGCGGAACGGGCGGTGCGCCCTCGCCGGGGCAGGAGCAGACGGCGCTCCCCCCGGCCCCGGAGCCCGCCGCCTCCAGCGAGCCCACCCGGTGGGACGACCTGGTCGCCCACACCCCCGCGCCCCGGCGCGGCCCGGCCACGGCGCTGGCCGCCGAGCGGGCGCGGCAGGCGCGGATGGCCGTGGTGGGCCCCGTGACGGAGCGCTGGGCGCCGGAGCAGGCCGGACCGGTGCACGAGAACTGGCAGTTGGCCGCGCCGATCGGCCCCGCCACCGACCTGTGGGCGCTCGGCGCGCTGCTCTTCCGGGCCGTGCAGGGGCATGCGCCCTACCCGGAGGAGTCGACGGCCGAGCTGGTGCAGATGGTGTGCGCGGAACCGCCCGCGTACGCCGAGGAGTGCGGGCCGCTCCGGCCGGTCGTGGAGTCGCTGCTGCGTCAGGACCCGACTGAGCGCCTCGACTTCGAGGAGCTGCGCGGCTGGCTGCGCTCGCTGGTGCGCTCGGCGCCCGAGCCGGAGGCCGGTGTGCATGTCGTCGCGGCGCCGCCCGTCGACGCGAGCCGGCTGCCCGTCGTACGGCGCCGGGGCGAGCTCGTGCGCAGGCGGCGGGCCGGACTGCCCGCGCACCACGGACGGCACAAGCGGGCCAAGAAGGAGTCCCGGTCACCGCACCGCCTCGGCCGCACCCTGCTCCTGCTCGTCCTGCTCGTGATGGCCGCGGCGATCGCCTACGCCATGCTCTTCATGCCCAAGTCGCAGACCGACGGCGCGCAGGGCACGGACCGCACCGGTGCCGCCGGTGAGGTCAGCCAGGCGCCCGAGCCGGAGGCCAGCGGCGAACCCCGGCCCGACCGGGCGTCACCCGGGCCGGAGAAGAGCCCGTCGACATCGGCCGGTTCCACGCAGACGCAGACCACCGGCTCCGAGGTCGCCGACGGCTTCACCCTGCGCAAGGACTCGGCGGGCTTCCAGGTCGCCGTCGCCAAGGGCTGGGACCGCGCGCCGCGGGGCGGCAGCGGCCAGGTCGTCTACGCGAAGGGCGACTTCGAGCTCATCGTCGTACCGGGCCGGGACAGCGCGTCGGAGTTCGGCAGCGATCCGATGGTCTACCAGCGGGAGAAGGAGCGCGAGTTGCAGCCGTACCGCGACTCCAGCTGGGCCACCTCCACCGGGCTGAAGACGATCGAGGTGGGCGGGCGGACCATGGCCGAGGGGCAGTTCACCTGGAGCGGCGACGACGGGGGCGAGCTGTACGTGCGCAACCTGGCGATGCTGGTCGACGGGCGGTACCACGTGGTCCAGGTGCGCGGACCGGAGTCGGAGCGGGACGAGGTGACGCGGCTGTACGAGCAGGCGGCGGCGACGTACAAGGCGACGAAATGATCTCCTGACGCGACGGCCGTGCACCGGCGTTCACCTCACCGTTCCCTCCTGTCCCAGGCGGCGACAACCGTCACAGTGCGGTCACCGTGGTACCCCGCTTGTTCCCTGGGGGAGGGCGGGTCCTTAGTCTGACCCTGTCAAGACCATTGCGGGGCAACGTGAATCAGATGCAGGGCCTGCTCGTCGCGGGCCGCTACCGGCTCGCCGACTCCATCGGCAGTGGCGGCATGGGCCGGGTATGGCGAGCACATGATGAGGTGCTGCACCGGTCCGTCGCCATCAAGGAGCTGACGGCCGCCCTCTACGTCTCCGAGAGCGAGCAGGCCATCCTGCTGGCGCGCACCCGGGCCGAGGCCAGGGCCGCCGCGCGGATCAACCACTCCGCGGTCGTCACGGTGCACGACGTGCTGGAGCACGACGGCCGCCCGTGGATCGTGATGGAGCTGGTCGAGGGCCGCTCCCTGGCCGACGCGGTCAAGGAGGAGGGGCGCGTCGAGCCGCGCGAGGCGGCGCGCATCGGCATGTGGGTGCTGCGGGCCCTGCGCGCCGCGCACACCGCCGGCGTCCTGCACCGCGACGTCAAGCCGGGCAACGTCCTCCTCGCCCGGGACGGACGTGTCCTGCTCACCGACTTCGGCATCGCCCAGATCGAGGGCGACACCACCATCACCCGGACCGGAGAGGTCGTCGGCTCGGTCGACTACCTGGCACCCGAGCGCGTGCGCGGCCACGACCCGGGCCCCTCCTCCGACCTGTGGGCGCTCGGCGCGACGCTCTACACGGCGGTCGAGGGCCGCTCGCCGTTCCGCCGCACCACCCCGCTGACCACCATGCAGGCCGTGGTCGAGGAGGAGGCCGCCGGGCTTCAGCACGCGGACGCGCTCGCGCCGGTCATCACCGCCCTGCTGCGGAAGGATCCGGCCACCCGGCCCGACGCGTCCGAGGCCGAGCAGATGCTCGCCGAGGCTGCGGAGGGGCGGCGGCCGAGCGGGGCGCAGGCGTATGTGCCGACGCAGTACGGGGGACCGTCGGGACCGTCGCCGTACCGGGACGCGCACAGCGGCCCGGGCACGTCCGGAACCAACCCTTCAGGCACGTACCCCTCCGGAACCAACCCTTCAGGCACGTACCCGTCCGGCACGGGTACAGCCGCTGCAGGCTCGGGTTCGCACACCGGGACGCCGCTCCCGCCGCCGGCCGGGACGCCCGCCGGCGGGACGCCGACAACCGGTGCCGCCACGGCCGGCACCGTGGCAGCCGGGGCCTTCGCCACCGGGCACGGGACGCCCGATCCCACCATGGTCGGCCCGATGGCGGCGGGTTCGCGGCCGGCCGGTCCGGGCCGGCGCCGCCGGCTTCGCACCCTCGCCCTCGTCGTCGCTCTCGCCGCCATCATCGGCGGAGGCACCGCGGTGGTGCTCCAGCAGTGGAACGAGAGCCGGCAGGCGTCGGACTCCGCATCCGGTACGACCCGCACGGAGCGGCCCGGGGGCTCGGTGCCCGACGGCTGGACCCGCCGCGACGACCCCGTGGGTTTCAGCCTCTACCTGCCCAAGGGCTGGAAGCGTCAGACCTTCGGCCCGCAGGGCGAGCTCAAGCAGATCGACTACACGCCCGACGGCGGCCGGCACTTCGTCCGGATCGCCGTCGACACCTCCCCGGACTTTGCCGACCCGTACGCCCACCAGCTCGACCTGGAACAGCAGTTGCAGCGGCTGGTCCACTACAAGCGCGTGAAGCTGGAACGCAACGTCTACCGTGACCGGGACGGCGCGCTGTGGGAGTACACCTGGACCGCGCAGGCGAAGGACACCAAGTTCCCCGGTCCGCGCCGCGCCATCGAGGAGACGTACGTCGCCCGCGACGGCACCGAGTACGCGCTCTACATGTCGGCACCCGCGCAGGACTGGGCGAAGGCGCGCAAGCAGTTCACGGCGCTGTTGCAGGGCTGGCACGAGAAGACCCCCTGACGCGGGAGGCCCCCTGACCCAGGCCCGTGTGTTTCGGCCACCCGCAGGCCGCTGCCCCGGAGCCCGTCCCTCCGTTGGGGCATGATTGCCGCATGGGGACCGAGGGGCACAACATGCGTGTCATCGCGGGCCGTTACCGGCTCGAGGCGAGGCTCGGGCGCGGTGGCATGGGCGTGGTCTGGCGGGCGACCGACCAGTTGCTCGGCCGGGGCGTAGCCGTCAAGGAACTCCCCTTCGACGAGACGCTCTCCGCGGCGGAAGCGCGCCGGCAGCGGGACCGTACGCTGCGCGAGGCGCGGGCCGTCGCCCAGCTCAGCCATCCGCACATCATCGTCGTCCATGACGTCGTCGAGGACGACGAACGCCCGTACATCGTCATGGAGTTGATCGAGGGCGGCTCGCTCGCCGACCGGCTCGCCACCGAAGGCCCGGTCGAGGCCGCGGAGGCCGCACGGATCGGCATCGCCCTGCTCGGCGCGCTGCGCGCCGCGCACGCGGCCGGGGTGCTGCACCGCGACCTCAAGCCCGACAACGTGCTGCTGGAGGCCGGTACCGACCGGGTCGTGCTCACGGACTTCGGCATCGCCCAGGTCGCGGGCGCCCCGACGCTCACCGAGAACGGTTCCTTCGTCGGCTCGCCCGAGTACACCGCGCCCGAGCGGATGTCGGGCGTCAGGACCGGGCCCGAGTCCGACCTGTGGTCGCTGGGCGCGCTGCTGTGCGCGGCCCTCAGCGGCGAGTCGCCGTTCCACCGGGACTCGCTGGGCGGCGTCCTGCACGCGGTCGTCGTCGGCGACATACGCCCGCCCGCACAGGCCGGTCCGCTCCTGCCCGTCGTCCAGGGCCTGCTGGAGCGCGACCCGGACCGGCGGCTGGACGCGGACCGGGCGGAGCGGATGCTGCGGGCGTTCCGCGAGACGGGCAGTACGCCGCAGGCTCCGCCGCCCGGGTACGCGCCGGCGGTGCAGGACGCCTCGTACGGACGGCCGCAGGACGGCGCCGATCGGCAACCGCAGATGCCGCCGGTGCCACCGAGGGACCTGCCCGGCCCGGACCGGCGGTACGAGCAGGTGCTCCGGCAGCCCACGCGCCGGGTGCTCGTGGCCGCGCTGCTGGTCGCCGCCATGGCCGGGGCCGGTGTGTCGGCGGCGGCGCTGCTTATGGAGGAGGGTGGCGGGGACGGCGGCCGCACGCCGAAGAGCACCGCGCCGAGGACGCCGTCGGCCGGCCCGTCGTCCCACGGCACGCGCACTCCCAGCACTCCCGCGGCCACCGGCGCCACCACGACCGCCGCCCCCTCGCCCTCGCCCTGACGTGGCGTGCGGCCGATGAGCCACGTACCGGACAAAGAGGAGATAGCGCCCGGATCACGTCACGGGTCTGTGACCGGGACGCGTCCGTGCTGGATGCGCAAGCGCTTGGCGCGATATGGATGACCTCATGAGCAGCAACGGGGGAGCCCGATCCGGGGCCGACGAGCCAACGAGTTTCGCTCTGCAACCACCGACTCCGCCGGTGCCGGTGCCAGGGAACCCGTACGCGACGCCCACCCAGGTCGTGTCCACCGAGGCCGTGCCGCCCCAGTCGGCGGCAGCGGTCCAGGATCCCGGAGCCGGGCGGCTCATCGCCGGGCGTTACCGGCTGATCGCCAAGCTCGGGCACGGCGGCATGGGCACGGTGTGGCGTGCCAAGGACGAGACGGTGGACCGGGAGGTCGCCGTCAAGGAACCCCGCGTCCCGGAGCATCTTCCCGAACGCGAACGCGCCAACGCCTTCGAGCGGATGCGTCGCGAGGCACGTGCCGCGGCCCGGCTCGATCACCCGGCGGTGGTCGACGTCCACGACGTCGCGGTCGTGGAGGGGCAGCCGTGGATCGTGATGGAGCTCGTGCGGGGCCGTTCGCTGGGCGACGCGCTCCAGGAGGGCACCCTGTCCGCGCGCGAGGCGGCCCGGATCGGCCTGGAGGTGCTCGGCGCGCTGGAGGCCGCGCACGCGGCGGGCATCCTGCACCGCGACGTGAAACCGGACAACGTGCTGCTCGGCAGCTACGACCGGGTCGTCCTCACCGACTTCGGCATCGCACAGATCGAGGGCGAGACCAATCTGACCGACACGGGCGGCTTCGTCGGCTCGCCCGAGTACATCGCGCCCGAGCGGGTGCTGGGCCAGCGCCCGGGTCCGGCCAGCGACCTGTGGTCCCTCGGCGTGGTGCTGTACGCGGCGACGGAGGGCGTCTCGCCGTTCCGCCGCAGCAACACCCCGGCCACGCTCCAGTCCGTCCTCAACGCCACGCCCGCGCCGCCGGCCTCCGCCCAGGGCCCGCTCGCCGAGGCCATCACCGGCCTGCTGCACAAGGACCCGGCCCGCCGCCCGGACGCCGCCCGGGTGCGTGCCCTGCTGGAGGCCGCCGCGAACCCGCCGGCGGTCCAGGCGACCCAGGTCGTCCCCATGACGGGCGGTCAGGGTCGAAGACTCCGGCTCGGTCGAAAGGGGTGGGCCGGACTCGGTGCGGCGGTCGTCGCGGCGGCGGTGACGGCGTACCTGGTGCTCGCGAACCCGTTCGCCGGGCCGCTGCCCGAGGGCTGGACGACACGCCAGGAGAAGGACCTCGCCGCGTCGCTGGCCGTCCCCGGCGACTACCAGCGGACCCTGCCCGACCGGCAGTCGGACCAGGTGCACGGGGTCAGGTACACCGACTGGAGCGGCAGCATCTGGGTCGGCCTGACGCTCGCAAAGAAGTCGGAGGACACCGGCCGCACCATCGCCGGCTCCGCGGCCGCCGAGATGTACGACGACGACACGGGGTTCAAGGACACCGGCAACTACGGCCTGGACATGCCCGAGAACCCGAAGACGGCTCCCAAGGACACCACCTACAGGGGGAAGAAGGCCGCCGAGAACACCGTCACGTATTTCACCGACGACACCGAGAACTCCCGTCCCCGCGAGCTCAGGATCTTCTACTACCGGACCTCCGGCGGCGACATGTACAAGCTCACCGTCAGCTACCCGGGCAAGGGCGACTTCACCGAGCGCGGGCAAGAGGTGGCCGACACGGCGATCGCGAACCTGGACATCGACGGGACCTGAACCGGTGTCCCGCCACTGCCTCGCGTCGACAAGGAGCCGCCCCGCGGGGTACTGATGGGGCATGAGCAACGACGGGGGCGGGACGGGCGCCCAGGGCCGGTCGGTCGCTGGGCGGTACCGGCTGATCGAGCGCATCGGCTCCGGCGGGACGGGCACCGTCTGGCGGGCCTACGACGAGCTCGTGCAGCGGGAAGTCGCCGTCAAGCAGCCCCGGTTGCCGGGCGAGCCGGGCGACCCGGGCGACGGCCACCGGCGTGCGGCCCACCGGCTCTACCGGGAGGCCCGCGCCGCCGCCCGCGTCGACCATCCCGCCGCCGTCACCATCCACGACGTGGTCGTCGAGCCGGAGCGGCAGCCGGACGCACGCGCCGGGCGGGCCGATCGTCCCGGCCGGCTCGGACGCGACGGGCTGGACGCGGTCGACGCGGTGCTCGACGGACTCCCCTGGATCGTCATGGAGCTGGTGCCGGGCGAGTCCCTGCACGAGGTGCTCCGGCGCGGCCCGGTCGAGGCGCGCGAAGCCGCCCGGATCGGCCTCGCCGTCCTCGGTGCCCTGCGGGCCGCGCACTCCGTCGGCATCGTGCACCGGGACGTGAAACCGGCCAATGTGCTGCTCGGCCCCCACCAGCGGGTCGTCGTCACGGACTTCGGCACCGCCCACATGCAGGGCGAGGAATCGCTCACGGCCGGCGCGGAGTTCGCCGGCTCGCTGGAGTTCGTCGCACCCGAGCGGATGTCCGGCCGCATCGCCGGGCCCGCCTCCGACCTGTGGTCCCTGGGCGTCCTGTTGTACGCGGCCGTCGAGGGGGAGTCCCCGTTCCGCCGGGACACGCCGGAGGCCACGCTCGCCGCGATCCTCGCCCCCGAGCCGCCCGAACCGAAGCAGGCCGGACCGCTCGGGCCGCTGATCGCGCGGCTGCTGGTGCGGGACCCCGAACAGCGGCCGGACGCCGAGGAGGTCGCGAAGGCGCTGGAGGCGGTGGCCGGCCCGTGGCCGGCGGCGGAGGAGATACCGAAGGCGCCGAAGGAGACACCGAATGGGGAGTTCGCGGACACAGGGCAGTTCACGGACGTACGGCAGTCCGTGGACGCACCCCCGAAACGCCAGAGCCTTCTCCGCCCCGGCCCCCTCGCCCTGATGAGCGCACTGCTCGCCGGCGGCATGGGCGCCGCCACCCGCCTCGGCGACACCGGCGGCACGGAGACCGCCGAAGCCACGGAGATCTGGACCCCGCACCGCGATCCGGACCTGGCGGCCGTACTCCACCTCCCGAGCCACTACCGCGAACTCGACCGGACCGGCAGCGTCACCGACCAGCCCCGCACGGTGCTCTACGGCGACGAACAGGGCGGCACCGTCCAGATCCGCCTCCTCCTCTGGGACCGGGCCCCGGGCTCCCCGATGGACCAGGTCCGGAACGCACCCGTCGTGCGGGGGGACACGCGGTACTCCCGCACCAGCGTCCAGGGCTACGAGGCCGCCCTCGCCGACACCGCCTACCACCTGGACGAGGACCCCAGGCGGGTCATGCGGGTGCTGATCCGCACCGACGACGACCGCATGTACGAACTGCGCGTCGACATGCCCACGGGCACGCCCGAGGAGAAGGAAGGCACCTCGGTGTTCGAGGGTGCCCGGGACCGGCTCGGGATCGTAAAAGGCTGAATCACACCAACTGGTCACCGCACAACGGCCTGATCAGCGCGTTCGTTGCCAGCAGCCACTGGCACCTTGTGTGCAGTCGGTGAAGCCGTATTACCGACGGGTACCCAAAGGCTCCGCCGGGGCATACCCTGCGGCTCATGACGGACGCGCACGCCCCGGAGAAGACCGGCACGGCACTGGCCGGCACGAACCCCCTCGCCCCCGCCCCGGAGGGCGCCCGCACCGCCGCCGACGTGGTCACCCCCGAGCTGGTCGCCCAGCTCACCAAGGGCGTGGCCGGATCCGGCCGGACCGCCAACCACACGCCGTTCACCGGTGAGAAGCTGGCCGACCTGCCCGAGTCGACGCCCGAGGACGTGGCGAGGGCCTTCGAACTGGCCCGCGCCGCCCAGGCCGTGTGGGAACAGACCCCGGTGCGGCAGCGCGCGGCCGTCCTGCTGCGCTTCCACGACCTGGTGCTGGAGCGCCAGGCCGAGGTGCTCGACCTGATCCAGCTGGAGACCGGCAAGGCCCGGTTGCACGCCCATGAAGAGGTCCAGGCCGTCGCGGTCGCCGCCCGGCACTACGGCCGCAAGGCCCCCGCCTATCTCCGCCCCAAGCGGCACGCCGGTGCCATGCCGACCCTCACCAAGGTCATCGAGCGGCGCCACCCGCGCGGTGTCGTCGGCCAGATCGCGCCCTGGAACTACCCGCTGGAGCTGTCGGTCGGCGACGCGCTCCCCGCCTTCGTCGCGGGCAACGCGGTCGTCATGAAGCCCGACACGGAGACCTGCCTGACCGCCCTGTGGGCCCGTGACCTGCTGATCGAGGCCGGACTGCCCGCCGACGTCTTCCAGGTCGTCCTCGGCGACGGCCCGGTCGTCGGTCCGGAGGTCGTCCGGCACGCCGACTACGTCTCCTTCACCGGCTCCACCCGCACCGGCCGCGAGGTCGCCCAGGGCGCCGCCGCCCGGCTGGTCGGCGTCTCCCTCGAACTCGGCGGCAAGAACGCCATGCTGGTGCTGGAGGACGCCGACATCGAGAAGGCCGCGGCCGGTGCCGTCCGCGCCTGCTTCTCCTCGGCCGGCCAACTGTGCATCTCCATCGAGCGGCTCTTCGTCCACGAGTCGATCGCGGACGCCTTCCTGGAGCGCTTCGCCGCCCGCACGAAGGCCATCCGCCTCGGCACGTCCCTGGCGTACGGCGCCGACATGGGCTCCCTGGTCGGCGAACGCCAGTTGGAGACCGTCACGCGGCACGTCGAGGAGGCGGTCGCCAAGGGTGCGAAGGTCGTCGCGGGCGGTGTGGCCCGACCGGACATCGGCCCGTACTTCTTCGAGCCCACGATCCTCGACGGGGTCGCCACGGACATGTCCGTCTGCACGGAGGAGACGTTCGGCCCGGTGGTCTCGGTCTACCGCTTCACGAGTGAGGACGAGGCGATCGAGCGCGCCAACGCCACGGCGTACGGCCTGAACTCCTCGGTGTGGACGAAGAACGGCCGGCGAGGCCAGGAGGTCGCCGCCCGTCTGCGCACCGGCACCGTCAACATCAACGAGGGGTACGCCCCCGCGTACGGCAGTGTCCAGTCGCCGATGGGCGGCATGAAGGACTCCGGCCTCGGCCGCCGCCACGGCGCCGAGGGCATCCTCAAGTACACCGAGGCCCAGACGGTCGCCCACCAGCGAGTCCTGCCGATGGCCCCCTCGCTGGGCATGGACGACGAGAAGTACGCCCAGTTCATGAGCAGGAGCCTGCGCCTGATGAAGGCGTTCCGGTTCCGGTGATGCAGCGAGGAGAGCACGTGCCTCAGGACGCTTACGACTACGACGTCATCGTGGTCGGCTCCGGCTTCGGCGGCTCGGTGACCGCCCTGCGCCTCACGGAGAAGGGCTACAAGGTCGGCGTCCTGGAGGCCGGCCGCCGCTTCACCCGTGAGTCCCTCCCGAAGAACTCCTGGGACCTCAAGAACTACCTCTGGGCGCCGAAACTCGGCATGTACGGCATCCAGCGCATCCACCTCCTGGGCAACGTCATGGTCCTGGCCGGTGCGGGCGTCGGCGGCGGCTCCCTCAACTACGCCAACACCCTCTACGTCCCGCCCAAGCCGTTCTTCGAAGACCCCCAGTGGCGGGACATCACCGACTGGCAGGAGGAGCTGAAGCCGTACTACGACCAGGCCCGGCGCATGCTCGGCGTACGGCTCAACCCGACCATGACCCCGTCCGACGTGCACCTGAAGGCCGCGGCGGAGCGCATGGGCTGCGGTGACTCCTTCCACCTCGCACCCGTCGGCGTCTTCTTCGGTGACGGCGAGGACGCGGACGGCACGGCGAAGGCGAAGCCGGGCCAGGAGGTGCCCGACCCCTACTTCGGCGGGGCGGGTCCGGCCCGCAGGGCCTGCGCGGAGTGCGGCGAGTGCATGACCGGCTGCCGCCACGGCGCGAAGAACACCCTCAACGAGAACTACCTGTACCTCGCCGAGAAGGCGGGCGCGGTCGTGCACCCCCTGACGACGGTCGTCTCGGTCACCGACGACTCGCGCGGCGGGTACGCGGTCGCCACCCTGCCCACCGACGACCGCCGCAAGGCCAAGGGCCGGACCTACAGGGCCCGCCAGGTCGTCCTCGCCGCCGGCACGTACGGCACCCAGACGCTCCTGCACCGCATGAAGGCCGGCGGCCAGCTGCCGCACATCTCGGACAAGCTGGGCGGGCTGACCCGCACCAACTCCGAGGCCCTGGTCGGCGCCCAGACCGACGACCGGCGCTACCGCAAGGCGCACGGCGCGCCGAAGGCCGACTTCACGCGGGGCGTGGCCATCACGTCCTCGATCCACCCGGACGAGAACACCCACATCGAGCCCGTCCGCTACGGCAAGGGCTCCAACTCGATGGGCAGCCTGTCGATCCTCCAGGTCCCGTACGCCGGAAACAACTCGGGCACCTCACGGGTCCTGGGCTTCCTCGCCCACGCGGCGAAACACCCCTTGCTGGTGCTGCGCTCCCTGTCCAACCGCCGCTGGTCGGAGCGGACCATCATCGGCCTGGTGATGCAGTCGCTGGACAACTCCCTGACGACGTACCTCAAACCGTCGGGCGTCGGCCGCGGCCTGCTCACCGCCCGCCAGGGCCACGGCGCTCCCAACCCGAAGCAGATCAAGGCGGCCACGCAGAGCGCGTCGGCACTCGCCGCCGAGATCAACGGCTTCGCGGGCTCGAACGTCGGCGAACTGATGGGCACCCCGCTCACGGCCCACTTCCTGGGCGGCTGCCCGATCGGCGACTCCCGCGAGACCGGCGTGATCGACCCCTACCACCGCCTCTACGGCCACCCGGGCATCTCGGTGGTCGACGGCGCCGCGGTCTCCGCCAACCTGGGCGTCAACCCGTCCCTCACCATCACCGCCCAGGCCGAGCGGGCCATGTCGTTCTGGCCCAACAAGGGCGAGCCCGACCCGCGACCCCGGCAGGGCGCGGCCTACGAGCGTCTCCAGCCGGTCGAGCCGAAGTCCCCGGCGGTCCCGGCGGAGGCGTTCGGCGCGCTGCGGCTGCCGTTCCTCGGCCTGCCGGCCGTACCGCCCAAGAACTGACCCGCGGCGGACAGCAGAAGAGGGACCTGCGCCCCCCTCCGAGCGCAGGTCCCTCTTCCGCTTGTGCAACGGCCTGCCGGCCGCTGTGGCTTACGCCTGGACGCCGGCCTTGCGGCGACGCACGACGAAGATCGCGCCGGCACCGGCCACGACCGCGGCACCGCCGACGAGGCTGATCATCGGCAGGGCGGAGCTGGAACCGGTCTCGGCGAGGCTGCCGGTGACCTCCGGCGTGTTGCCGCTCGGCTTCTCGTCGGTGACGGGCGCCTTGCCGCCCTCGGTCGGCTTGGTGCCACCGGTGTTCGTACCGGCCGCGACGATCTGGAACTTGTACGAGACGTCACCGAAGCCGACGCACTCGCCGTCGTTGTCGCCGTAGATCGTCGCGCCGAGCGAGAAGCCGGCGCCGACCGGGGCGGACGGCTTGACGTTGAGGCGCAGCGGGATGTTGACCTGGTACTCGGGCTTCAGCTCGTCGGTGTAGCCGACGTAACCGACCGCGTAACCGCCCTCGTTGAGGTCGACCCAGATCTTGTCCTGGGGGTCCCAGGCCTGGAGCTGGACCTGCTTGCTGGAGAACAGCTCCTCGCCGTTCTTGTCGGGGGACGCCCCGGCGAAGAAGTCGAGGTCGTTGAGCGTGGAGTCGGAGTTGTTGGCCACGTTCAGCGAGAACTTGTGCCAGCCGCTGCCCGCGGCGATCTTGCCGGGCAGGCCGGTGATGCTGACGTCGACCTTGGTGTCCTCGCACACCGAGGGCTCGGGGTCGGGGGACTCCGACTCCTCGGGCTCGGAGGCGCTCGGGGCCGGGGAGGACTCGCTGGTGGACGGGCTCGGCGACGTGGACGTCTCGGGAGAGGACGCGCTGGTCGAGGGGCTCGGCGACGTGGACGTCTCGGGAGAGGACTCGCTGGTGGACGGGCTCGGGGACGTGGATGCCTCGGGAGCGGACTCGCTCACGGACGTGCTCGGCGTCGGCGTCGGCGTCGTTTCGTCGGTCGCGTACGCGGCCGGTGCCGCGAGCAGTGCGACCGGGGCTATGACCGCCGTAGCGGCCGCTGCTGCCATGGCGCGGCGAAGCTTCATGAAGACCTCGGAGAGTCCGGGCGTACCGCAGGATGCGGCACGGACGTTGGGGGAGGCCTCCGCGTGTGGGGCGCGGGAGTGCCCTTGGTTCGGCAGGTTTGATCCGTGAAACCTGTGAATGGTTGTGCTGGCATTCACAGAATTTTTATGTGGCCTGAGTCACACTCAAGACCTTCTTGTGAAGGCGCCGCCCGCCCGCTTAGATCTTGACTTCGTGTCTGAAAAGCCGTCCGACGATGAGCCGTCGGCCTCGGAGCTCCCCGACGACGTCTGGGAGCAGTTCATCCGCGACGCCGAGCGGAACAGCCATGCCCCAGCCCCGAAGGAGCCGTCCGCGCGGGCGCGCATGGTGACCGAGCGCCTGCGACAGCAGGAGGCCCGGGGCGAGTCGCCTCCCGGGTGGCGGACGGGCCCGGCCTGGCAGGAGATGAACGGCCGGGCGGCGCGGCGCCGCAAGCTGTGGGCCGTCCTCGGCGTGCCCCTCGCCGTCGCCGTGGCACTGGTGGCGCTGAAACCGTCGCTGCTGCCCGGCGACCCCTTCGGCACGCACGAATCGTCGGCCGCGGCCTCACCGCTGCCCGACGAGACCGCGGCCCCCAGCGCCGCGCCCGGGGCGTCGGACCCCGAAAAGCCCACCCTGGACAAGCCGTTCGCCGGCTCCCCGGCGCTGCGCTGGGCCGACGGCGAGGCCGGCATCGTGCTGCCCGAGGCCAAAGCCGTCGGACCGGTCCCGAAGGACCGTGTGGAGCAGGCGCTGAAGCTGACGAAGAAGCTGCTGGTGGGCGCCAACCTCGACCCGAAGGCGGTGCGCGGCGCCCGCCCCGAGGCCGCGCTCTCCGTGCTCGACCCCAAGCAACCCGACGTCCTCGACGACCTCGCCACCGCCCTGCGCTCCCCGAGCAGGAAGCACGACCCGGTGACGCTGTTCAGCCGCTTCGACCCCGACGAGGTGCGTCCGGTCGGCGACGTGATCAAGACCCGCGGCCGCATGACGTTCGAGAAGGGGACACACGGGGGCGTCGCCGTGCGCGCCGACTACACCTTCGTCTACCCCGTCGTACGGGCCGACGGCCCCACCGAGGTCACCCGCACCATCGTGCGCCGGGTGCTCGACGTCGAACTCGCCGACCCCGAGCGGTACCAGGTCACCGAGGGCCGGCTGCTGCTCCTGGAGTACGACCAGGAGATCGGCAACTCCTCCTGCGACGTCCACGACGGCTATCTGCACCCGGAGTTCCCGTCGAGCCGGCCCACGGGCGCGGCGCCCAGCGGGCCGACGACGGATCCGTACGACCGGAGCAAGGGCATCGACCGCGACCCGGACGAGTGCGGGACGGTCTCGCGCACCTGACGGCCTTCGGGGCGACGACGCGCCTCGGGACGACTGCCGGCGCAGAGCGAAGGGCCCCGCGGGGTGGAGCCGCGGGGCCCTTCTTCTCGTCAGCACCGACGTCAGGGCAGCGCCGGTGCCTGGAAGCGGCGCCGGGGGGTGCGCCGCTGGTCTGTACCTCTGGCAATGGGGCAATGCGGGTGCCCGCGGGGGGACTTGGGCTGTCTACGCATCGTGCTGGATGAACGCGGCGCCCGCAACCTTTCGATCCAGCCTTGTGCATTTCTGCAAGGTCCGCCGGCCGGCCCCGGGCGTCCCCGGAGCCGACCGTTCTCTTGGGTGACCGGGCTGCTGTCCCCTGCCGTCCGGTCACTTCCCTGGAGCGAGGTCCCACGACGCACGGCACGATCCGTGCGTCTCATCGCTCCAGCGAGCCACGCGTGGTTTCTCTCGGGCCCGCGCCTGGCTGGCACGGACACCGGGACCAACGAAGCGGCCCGCGGGACGGTCACGCGCCGTACGGGTGAGAAGGGGGCGCACGCCTGTCCGGGGAACGTCTTTCCTAGGAGGTCTTTCCTGGGAACGGGGTTTCAGATCCGGCCCCGGCACAGCTCCAGCAGGGTCATCGCGAGGGCCGTGCCCGGCTTGCCCAGCGCCTCCCGGTAGCGGCCGAGGACCTCCATCTCGCGGGAGAGGTTCACGCGCCGGCCGCCGGAGGAGATCCGGGCCTCCTGGATGACGGCCGAGACCGCCGCCCGTTCCTGGATCAGGCCGATGATCCGGTCGTCCAGAGCGTCGATGCGCTCACGCGCGCCGCTGATCACGCCGGCGGCCTCGGGGGTACGGGCACCGGTCACGTCGGTGGCGTTCATGGGGGCTCCTTGTCGTCGAGGAGTGCCCCGGAGCGGCAAGGCCCGGACGACGGCAGACGCCCCGGACCTTGTCGGCCCGGGGCGCCTGGGAAGTCGCTTGTCAGGTGCTCAAGCAGCACGACCATGGCAGCCGGCGGGCCGGGTGCCATAGGTAAAGACGAACGTCTGGTGCTGGAGCATGGGGCAAGTATGCCCCGCTCCCCGGGGGCGTCCAACCCGGTTCGCATCCTGAGACGGCCCCGGCTCCCGGCGCCCGGACGACGCCCCCCGGCACCCCGGTAGAATCGGGTGGCACAAGACCCCCGCCCCACCGCCGGAAGGCACCCTGTGTCATCAGCGACTCCCGCTGCCAGCGCCGCCGACACCGTCCTGGTCGTCGACTTCGGCGCGCAGTACGCCCAGCTCATCGCCCGTCGTGTCCGCGAGGCGCGGGTCTACAGCGAGATCGTGCCGAGCACCATGCCGGTCGCCGAGATGCTCGCCAAGAACCCCGCGGCGATCATCCTCTCCGGCGGCCCGTCGTCGGTGTACGAGGAAGGCGCGCCCCGCCTCGACCGCGCGCTCTTCGAAGCCGGCGTCCCCGTCTTCGGCATGTGCTACGGCTTCCAGCTCATGGCGCAGAGCCTCGGCGGCACCGTCGACAACACCGGAGCCCGCGAGTACGGCCGCACCGACCTGCACGTCTCCAAGTCGTCCTCCACCCTCTTCGAGGGCACCCCCGCCGAGCAGGCCGTCTGGATGTCGCACGGCGACGCCTGCTCCGCCGCCCCCGAGGGCTTCTCCGTCACGGCCTCCACGGACGTCGTGCCGGTCGCCGCCTTCGAGAACGACGAGAAGAAGCTGTACGGCGTCCAGTACCACCCCGAGGTGATGCACTCCACGCACGGGCAGCAGGTGCTGGAGCACTTCCTGTACCGGGGCGCGGGCCTGACCCCGTCCTGGACCACGGGCAGCGTGATCGAGGAGCAGGTCGCCGCGATCCGTGAGCAGGTCGGCGACAGGCGCGCCATCTGCGGGCTGTCCGGCGGCGTGGACTCCGCGGTCGCCGCGGCCCTCGTCCAGAAGGCCATCGGATCCCAGCTGACCTGCGTGTACGTCGACCACGGCCTCATGCGCAAGGGCGAGACCGAGCAGGTCGAGAAGGACTTCGTGGCCGCGACCGGCGTGCAGCTGAAGGTCGTGGACGCCGAGGAGCGGTTCCTCAAGGCGCTCGCCGGGGTCTCCGACCCCGAGGAGAAGCGGAAGATCATCGGCCGCGAGTTCATCCGGGTCTTCGAGCAGGCCCAGGCCGAGATCATCGCCGATCAGGGCCCGGCCGTGGAGTTCCTCGTCCAGGGCACCCTCTACCCGGACGTCGTCGAGTCCGGCGGCGGCACCGGCACCGCCAACATCAAGTCCCACCACAACGTCGGCGGCCTCCCCGAGGACCTCGAGTTCAAGCTCATCGAGCCGCTGCGCAAGCTCTTCAAGGACGAGGTCCGCATGGTCGGCCAGGAGCTCGGCCTGCCGGACGAGATCGTCCAGCGCCAGCCCTTCCCCGGCCCCGGCCTCGGCATCCGGATCGTCGGCGAGGTCACCAAGGAGCGCCTGGACCTGCTGCGCGAGGCCGACGCCATCGCCCGCGAGGAGCTGACGGCGGCCGGCCTCGACCGGGACATCTGGCAGTGCCCGGTGGTCCTCCTCGCGGACGTCCGCAGCGTCGGCGTCCAGGGCGACGGCCGTACCTACGGCCACCCGATCGTCCTGCGGCCCGTCTCCTCCGAGGACGCGATGACCGCCGACTGGTCGCGCCTGCCGTACGACGTCCTCGCGAAGATCTCGACCCGGATCACCAACGAAGTGCGTGACGTCAACCGCGTCGTCCTCGACGTGACCTCGAAGCCGCCGGGGACGATCGAGTGGGAGTGACCCCTTACGTGCGCTTGATCGTGCGCAAGGGCTCGCCGGGCGTCCAGAGCTGGACGACGAGGAACTTGTCGTCCTCGACGTAGGTCCGTACGACCTCCGTGAGCTCGGTCCGGAAGAGGTGGAACGGCTCCGGCGGTTCCACCTCTTCGACGTACCGCGCCTTCGTCTCCACGTCGTCGACCTCGATCGCCCGCCCGCTGATCCGCACGTCGCCGCCGCCCATGCCCGTGCCCTCCCCGGGGTTCGCCTGGAGCGCGAAGCGCGGGTCACGGCGCAGGTCGAGCGCCTTGAGCGAGTCCGGCATCATGCCGAGCCACAGCTCGCCGTTCAGGAACCGCACCTCCAGGCCGCTGGTGCGGGGCGAGCCGTCCTTCCGGAGGGTGGCGAGGACGTGGTGGGTGTAGGCGCCGAAGCGCTTCTCGACGGTGTCGGCCATGTCCGGTTCGGTGGTGGCGAAAGCCGCCCAGTTCACTGTCATGGGGAGAGTGTCGCGCCGAAATCCGACATCTTCTGTCGGCTATTCGTGGGGTCGGGGAGACCGGGGGCGAAAGGGGTGCGCACGGGTGCGCACAGGTGCTCGCGGGTACTCACGAGGCGTTCGCCGGTGCGCTGGTCTCATCTTCACCAAACGGTTCTGTTCTTTCCGACCCGACCGGCGGTAGCTTCCGCCCCGTACGTAGAACCATCGCTGGAGGACCTATGCACGGGCCCACCCCGCCCCTGCCGCTGCCCACCGACCGGCTGCGGTTCGCGATGCCGCCCATGCACGAGTCGGTGGAGGACGAACGCCGGCACCGCAAGGAACGGCTCGCGGGCGCCCTGCGGATCTTTGGGCGGCTCGGCTACGAGGACGGCGTGTCCGGGCACATCACCGCCCGCGACCCCGAGTACACCGACTGCTTCTGGGTCAACCCGTTCGGGATGCCCTTCCGGCACGTCACCGTGAGCGACCTGGTGCTCGCCAACCAGGACGGGCAGGTCGTCGAGGGCGGCTACCACGTCAACCAGGCCGCCTTCACCGTGCACGCCCAGGTCCACGCCGCCCGCCCCGACGTGGTCGCCGTCGCCCACTGCCACTCGGTGCACGGCCGGGCGCTCGCCGCCCTCGGCGAACTACTGGAGCCGATCACCCAGGAGAGCTGCGCCTTCTACGAGGACCACACGCTCTACGACGCCTACACCGGCGTCGCCGTCGACGCCGAGGAGGGGCGGCGCATCGCGGCCGCGCTCGGCTCCCGCAAGGCGCTCGTGCTGCGCAACCACGGGCTGCTGACCGTCGGCGACTCGGTGGACGCCGCCGCCTGGTGGTTCGTGTCGATGGAACGGTCGTGCCAGGTGCAGCTGACCGCGCAGGCCGCCGGTCGGCCGGTCCGCATCGACCACCGGATGGCGGTGGCGACGCGGGAGCAGTTGGGGGGCGACCTGGTGGCGTGGATCAACTATCAGCCGATGTGGCAGGAGGTCAGCCGGAGCGAGCCGGATCTGCTGAGCTGAGCAGCCGGCCCTTCAGAAGCCGCGGAGCACCACTGCCTTCGTCCTCGCGAACTCCTCGTCCGTGAGCACACCCTCCCGGTACAGCTCGCCCAACTCGCGGAGGCGGCGCAGCAGTACGTCGTGGTGGTCGGCCGCGGGCGGAACGGCGCCGGCCGGGCGGGAGCCGCGCGCGCCGTCCTCGTGGTCCCCGGCCGCGGCGCGGGTGGACGGGTGCGGCAGCCGGGCGGTGACCGCCGTCGCCACGAGCGCGGTCAGCAGGTCGCGGCGGACGCTGCCCCACAGGTCCAGGGCGTACGGGTCCTTCTCCGGCGGCAGTTTCGAGAACACCGTCTCGCGGGTCACGAAACGCAGGAAGCCGTCCTCGTGACCGGAGTTCGGCAGCCATTCGACCCGCACCAGGTCGCCCAGGTCGATGACGCGCGGGCCGGTGGCGCGCTTGACCCGCTCGGACGTGTCGGCCCAGTCGATCCGCACACGCAACCCGTCGAAGGAGACCGTCCCGTCGGACGAGCGCACCGACACCGGAACCGGTGGGCCCGGCAGCAGATAGGCCTTCGCCGGTTCCTTCGGGACCTGGTCGAGAAGGAGCGCGCGGCGGATCTCCTCGGCGACGTACTCGGCGACCCCCGTCCGGTCGACGTCCACCGCCAGCCGGTACGGATCGGCCGCCTCCGGCAGCCGCCCGCCGGTCGCCTGGAGCAGCGGGTCGGCGCCCTCCCGCAGCCGCAACCGGAGCCGCCCGCGTTTGCGTTCCACTTCGAGGACGACACCCGAGACCGCCTCCAGCGGCACGGCGATCTCTCCGTACGTCTGCCGGAACAGCGGCACCGAGCGGTGCAGACCGGGCGTGATCCGGACCGTACTGCCGTCGAAGGCCCAGGTCCCGTCACGCTGGATGATCTCGGCCATAAGGGAATTCTCGCAGCCGGGTCAACCGGCCGCGCCGAACTTCACCCGTGTTGACCAGACCGGGCGGACGCGGACCAGGTGGTGAAGGGATAATCCGCTGTCGTCGCACGGGAGTTGTGCAGCGGTGTTTCCGGGGTCCGGAAGACCGACGGTGGTTGGGTCGCGGGAAGGCGGGCGTCGGGCGTGACGGTGCGCGAGGCGGGACAGGGCGGTGCGCCCGGAGGTATGCAGGTCGGGGTGCACGGCGGGGTGCACGGCAGTGTGAACGGCGGTGTGCACGGAGGCGGGTGCGCCTGCGGGGACTGTCCGCACGGGGCGCGTGAGGGGCATCGGAGGGCCGTCGCCGCGTTTCTGCGCAGGCGCGACGAGTTCGCGGCCGGGCAGGGGCTGCCGGCCGCGGTGGCCCACTCCGCCTCGGCCTCCCGGCAGTGGGTCTCGGAGGAACTGGCGCAGTCCGCGGAACTCGTCGCCGAGCGCGGCCGGGCCGAGGGCCGGGCCTGGCTGGCCGGCCTCTGGCGCCGCACGGCGGGGGTCGTGTGGGCGGCCGTCGTGCTGTTGCTGCTCGGGCAGGCCCTCACCGCGGTCGGCGCGGGCTGGACGGCGGCCCGTACGGCCGGGCTGGCCGCCGCGCTGGTGGTCGCCGGGGCGCTGACGGCGGCGTCGTGGTTCCACCGGGCGAAGGGCGGTGCGCTGGCGCCCCTCATCGGTGAGGACAACCGGCTGTCCACCTCCCGTACGGTCGCCGGGGCGTGGGTGCTCTTCGTGGCCTACTCGGTGCTCGTGCTGGCCGCGCGGCTGGCGGGCGCCTCCCGGCATGCCGACCGGGACGCGCTGATCTCCGGGCTGGAACTCGCCCGCGGGGCCGGGATCGTGACCGTGCTCGCCGTGGTGTGCGGGATCGCCGTGCTCGTGCGGCGGGTGGTCGGGCTGCGAGTGCTGGGCCAACGGCTCCAGAAGGTGCCGGCCGACCGGCCGCGAGCCGCCGACCTGCTGACGGACGACGCGGGGCGGGGCACCTTCGCCGACATCCAGTACGTCGTGATCAGCGCCGTCGCCCTGGTCTTCGCGGCGGTACGGCTGGCCCGGCGGCCGGACCAGTTGCCGGATCTGCCGTGGGGGCTGGCGGTGGTCGTCCTGGTGTCGGCGGCGACGTACCTGGCCGGCAAGTACGCGGAGGGGGGCCGGCCGGTCATCCTCTCCGTCGTGCGGTCACGGGAGGCGGGGGACCTGGACGGGCCGATCCGCACGGGTGACGACATCGAGATCCGGGGCGCCGGGTTCGTACCGCCGGGTGCGCAGGGCGCGGACCGGCTGGCCCGGATGGTCGTCCGCGTCGGTGCCGTGCACGTCCACGTCCCGTTGGTGCCGGTGCCCGGGGGTTTCGACAACCCGACGGACACACTGCTGACCGTGCCGGTACCGGCGGACGTGGAGCCGGGACGGGTGGAGGTACAGGTGGTCACGGCGGCGGGGGTGGAGACGAACCGGTACGCGGTCGACGTGACGGAGTGACGGCTGCCCGGCCCCGGCACCCACGCCGGTCACCCGGGAGCGCCGGCTGCCTGGCCGCCAGTAACAAAAGCCGCCGCACAGGATTGAGCGGGGTCGGTTTGTCGTACGTATGGTCGTTGAGGGGGTCTCGGCACCGGCGGGCGAGAGGCGGCTAGCAGCGATGACTCACGGCATGAGAACGGACACGCACACCCCCCACTTCGGCAGCGGAGGAGACTGGCGGGACACCGCCGTCCGCTACGCCCTCCTTCCCCTACGGGTCTTCCTCGGCGTCACCTTCATCTACGCCGGCCTGGACAAACTCACCGACAGCGCCTTCATGCAGGACTCCGGTTCCGGCTCGATCGGCGACATGATGCGCGCCGTCCGCGACTCCTCCGCCATCCCCGCCCTGGTGGACCTCTCACTGAAGAGCCCCGTCGGATTCGGGTACGCCATCGCCTGCGGCGAACTCGCCGTCGGCATCGGCACCCTGCTCGGCCTGTTCGCCCGGCTGGCCGCACTCGGCGGCGCGCTGATCTCCCTCAGCCTGTGGCTCACCGTGAGCTGGGCGTCCGACCCGTACTACTACGGCAACGACCTCGCCTACCTCATGGCCTGGATCCCCCTCGTGCTCGCGGGCGCTCCCCTGTTCTCCCTGGACGCCGCCTTGCGGTCGCGGCGACGGCAGAGGACAGGGGACTACCGGTAGCGCACGCCCGTGGGCTGTGCGGCGGCGTGGTCTGTCGTCAGACGGTGGCCTGTCGTCAGGCGGCCATGTCCGGGCCGGGCTCGTCGGTGGTACGGCCCGACCCCCGGCGCCGGCGTATCCGGCCCGTCAGGAACGCCACCGCGCCGGCCAGGAACAGCCCGCCCGTGACGAGGGGTATCGCCACGAACCACGGCGTCTCCCAGGCGCCGCCCGCGTCTCCCGCGTAGAGGACGCCCACGAGGATGAGAACGGTGCCGGCGACCAGCTTTCCCGGCTGGAGTTCATGACGCAGCACGGGCCACCTCCGCCTGTCCCATGCCGACCTGGAGATCCAGGTCGATGGTTCCCGACTTCTTGACGCCCTGGGCGGGGGAGAGGGTTATCTCCTTGTGCTGGCCCGGTTTCACGTCCACGTCCTTCGTGTCGTCGCCCGGCAGCTGCAGGTCTCCGAGCCCTACGTCGACGGTCAGCCGCACGGTCACGTCCTCGGGCACCACCACCTTCACCCGGCCCACACCGACATCGGCGCGGGTCGTGACCGTCCTGTTCCGGTCCACGTCCACCCTCGACAGGTCCAGGGTGCCGACGCCCGTGCCCAGGTCGTACTGCCGGTGTACATCCGCCACCGTCGTGGGCTGCCAGGTCGTGCGGGTCCACTGCGTGCCGATGTCCTCGGGCAGCGCCGCCGAGCCGGCGAGCAGGCCCGCCGTGACGATCGCCAGGAGGATCGAACCCGCGCCGGTCCGCCCCAGGAAGGCGCTGACCGCTATGCCCAGGCCCAGAACGGCGAGCGCGCAGGACAGGCCGGTCTGCACACTCGTGCCGAGCGGGTGGTGGTCCCAGGTCAGGTTCGTGCCCAGAGCGCCCGCTAGCAGGGCCAGCAGGAAGACCCAGCCGCCGATCCAGCGGGGGCCGCGCGGCTGGGGCGGCCGGGTGCGCGGGACGGGTATGTCCTCGCGGTCGGGGGCCTCGGTGCCGCGGCTGATGTTGATGGCCGCGGCGACGTCCAGGTCGCGGGTGTCGCGCGGGCCCCAGAGGTAGCCCGTACCGCCGATGTGGGTGCCGTCCTTGACGATGGGGTCGCGCCACCAGGACGGGTAGGTGATGAACACCGGCGGCGCCTGGGGTTCGGGCGGGGCGTCGGCGACGGCCTGGGCGGCCAGCGGGTCGGGGCTGGGGGCGCCGCGCTGGCGCGACCAGTAGCCGGCGCCCGCGAGGAGGAGGGAGAGGACGACGGCGAAGGTCAGCACCCCGCCGTTTTCCAGCATGGTCAGGAACACGCCGCAGCCGACCAGCGCGAACAGCACCGCTGTCAGCGCCTGGCCGTCGACGCGGCCGGTCAGCAGCTTGCGCACCTCGTTCTCGTCCTCGTCGTCGTAAGGCACGACGAGCCAGGCGAAGCCGTAGAAGAGCAGGCCGATGCCGCCGGTGGCGGAGAGCACCGCGAGGGTGATCCGGAAGATCACCGGGTCCAAGTCGCACTGCCGCCCGAGCCCGGCGCAGACACCGGCCAGGGCCTTGTTACGGCGGTCGCGCCGGAACCTGTGCGGCGGCCCGGGCGGGGCTTCCCCCGCGGGGCCCGCCGCGTCGGGCGAGGCTCCCTTCTGCTCTCCCGCGCCCGCGGGCCCGTGCGCGCGCGGAGGCGCGGGGGAGCCGGCGCCCGCGGCGGGCGCGGCATCCTGCGGCCCGGCGCCCGGTGCGGGGCGCGGGCCGGAGCCGGGTCCCGGACCCGTCGCGGCGTGCTCGTGATCGGTCATAGGTCCATGGTGACGGGCGCGGCGGCGCCGCGGCAGCCGGAATGACCCTGGCCCGACCCTGATATCGGCCCTGAGGGACGGCTCGGGAAGCGTTCGAAGGCCCGGATCCGGAGATCAGGGGAGTCTCCGGGACCGACCCTGATGCTCCGGCCTGCCGGCCGTGTGACCATCAATGGCATGTCGGAAGCCGCAGCAGCGCCACTCGCCGAACCGCGGCCGCCGCGCAAGCTCTACCGCAGCAGTGACGGACGCTGGCTCGGTGGTGTGGCGCGAGGGCTCGCCGGGCACCTCGGGCTGCCCGTGATCTGGGTACGGCTCGTCTTCGTCGGCCTGTTCATGGCCGACGGCCTCGGTGCGCTGCTGTACGCCGCGTTCTGGTTCTTCGTCCCGCTCGGCATCGGAGGCGTCGAGGCGCAGAAGCAGAAGCCGCCGTCGCTGGTCGCCTCGGAGACCTCACCCGACGGCCGCCGCAGACTCGTCGCCCGCAGGCCCGACAAGGGCCAGATCGTGGCCCTGCTCCTCATGGTCGTCGTGGCCATGGTGTTCGTGGGCAATGTGAACCTCAGCGGCGGGGCCAGGGCCTATCTCTGGCCGGCGGTGCTCGTCGGCGCGGGCGTCGCCCTGGTCTGGCGGCAGGCCGACAACGCCCGCCGGGCCCGCTGGGTCGAGGTCGGCCGCCGCCGGCGCACCCTCACGCTGCTGCGCTCGGTGGGCGGCGTGCTGCTGGTGACGGCCGGCGTCTCCGGCATCTTCGTCCTGCAGGGCTCCGCCGCCCACCTCGGTTCCGTCCTGCAAGCGGCCCTCGCGGTCCTCGTCGGGATAACGCTTCTCGCCGGGCCGTATCTGGTGCGCATGACCCAGGACCTCTCCGAGGAGCGCCTGATGCGCATCCGCGCCCAAGAGCGCGCGGAGGTCGCCGCGCATGTGCACGACTCGGTGCTGCACACCCTCACCCTGATCCAGCGCAACGCGGAGAACGCGGGCGAGGTGCGCCGCCTCGCCCGCGCCCAGGAGCGCGACCTGCGCACCTGGCTGTACAAGCCGGAGGGCACCGGCAAGGAGGAGGCAGACGAACCCACCACCCTCGCCGACGCCGTGCGGCGCAACGCGGCCGAGGTGGAGGACAAGCACGGCGTGCCCATCGAGGTCGTGGTCGTGGGCGACTGCCCGCTCGACGACAGAATCAGCGCGCAGATGCAGGCCGCGCGCGAAGCAATGGTGAACGCCGCCAAGTACGGTGGCGAGGGCGGAGCCGTACAGGTCTTCGCCGAGGTCGAGGGGAAGACGGTCTTCGTGTCCGTCCGGGACCGCGGCCCCGGCTTCGACCTCGACTCGATACCCGCCGACCGGATGGGTGTCAGAGAATCGATCATCGGCCGCATGGAGCGCAACGGCGGTACGGCGCGACTGCGCGCGGTGCCGGACGGCGGCACGGAGGTCGAGCTGGAGATGGAGAGGGCGGAGAAGACGTCATGAGCGACCCGACCGAGGCGAACGGTACGGCGGGATCGGCGGAGGCGCCCGGGCCCGCGGAGTCGGACGGCGGCACCGGCGGGCGCCGCGTGCGCGTGGTCCTCGTCGACGACCACCGCATGTTCCGTACGGGGGTCCAGGCCGAGATCGGCCAGACCGAGCAGACCGGTGTCGAGGTCGTCGGCGAGGCCGCGGACGTCGACCAGGCGGTCACGGTCATCACCGCGACCCGGCCCGAGGTGGTCCTCCTCGACGTGCACCTGCCCGGTGGCGGCGGTGTCGAAGTGCTGCGCCGCTGCGCCCCGTTGATGGCCGACGCCGAGCAGCCCGTCCGTTTCCTGGCGCTGTCCGTGTCGGACGCCGCCGAGGACGTGATCGGCGTGATCCGCGGCGGGGCCCGCGGATACGTCACCAAGACGATCACCGGCACGGACCTCGTCGACTCCATCTTCCGTGTCCAGGAGGGCGACGCGGTCTTCTCCCCGCGACTGGCCGGGTTCGTCCTCGACGCCTTCGCCTCCACGGACGCGCCGCCGATCGACGAGGACCTGGACCGCCTCACCCAGCGCGAGCGCGAGGTGCTGCGGCTCATCGCCCGGGGGTACGCGTACAAGGAGATCGCCAAGCAGCTGTTCATCTCCGTGAAGACGGTCGAGTCGCATGTCTCGGCGGTCCTCCGCAAGCTCCAGCTCTCCAACCGGCACGAGCTGACGCGCTGGGCGACGGCCCGCCGCTTGGTGTGACCCCGGGCGCCGCCCTGTCACACCACCCGGGTGGCGCCCGTGAACGGCATCTCGTCGAGCGGGGCGACCCGGACCGGGGCGGACGGGTTCGGGGCGTGGATCATCCGGCCGTTGCCCACATAGATGCCGACGTGACTGATGCCGGCGTAGAAGAACACCAGGTCCCCCGGGAGCAGTTCGGAGCGGGAGACGCGGCGGCCGGCGTCGATCTGGGAGTACGTCGTGCGGGGCAGGGAGACGCCCGCGGAGCGGTACGCGGCCTGGACGAGGCCCGAGCAGTCGAAGGCGTTCGGGCCGGTCGCGCCCCAGACGTAGGGGCTGCCGAGCTTCTGGTAGGCGTAGGACACGGCGGCGGCCGCGCGGGAGTTGGGCGCCTGCGCGCCGGCGGACCCGGGGGTGGCCAGGCGGTCACGTGCACCCGCCGAGGAGCGTGAGGCGCGGTCCGTGCCCCTCGTGTCGCCGATGCGGGCACGTTCCTGCACGGTGAGCCGGGACAGCAGCTGACGCGCCGAGCCCAGCTTGCCGGTGATCGTCTTCTTGTGCCGTCTCAGCTCCGTCTGCCGCGATTTCAGGGAGGTCAGCTCGATGTGGGCGGCACCGCGCAGTTGCTCGATCTCCCGGAGCTGCCGACGTACGCGCGCGACGTCGGCCTGCTGCCGGTTTCCGGCCCGCTCGGCGAACTCGGCGTTGTCGAGGTACCGGTCGGGGTCGTCGGACAGCACGAGCTGGAGCGCGGGGTCGAGACCGCCCGCGCGGTACTGGGCGGCGGCGACCGAGCCCAGCGCCTCGCGGGCGGAGTTGAGCCGCCCCTCCTTGCGTGCCGCCTGGTCCTGGAGGTCCTTCAGCCGCTGTCCGGCCGCCTCGGCCTTCTCCTTCGCGCCGTTGTACTTCTCGGTGGCGACCTCCGCCTCCTGGTACAGCTCGTCCACCTTGGCCTTGACCTGGCCGGGGGTGAGCTCGGGTTCGGCGTGTCCGGTGCCGTCGAAGCCCGTCGCGGTCGCCGCGCCCGCGAGGGCGATCGTGGCGGCCGTACGGGCCGTGTTGCCGCTCGCGGAGCGCCGGCGGGGCTTGCGGTGCGCTGCCACCTGGGGGCCACGTCCTTTCCTGCGACCGCCGACGGGTGCGTACGGCCGCCGGGGGAGCGGACGGGCGGCGCGCGTCCGGCGGCGGCCCGCACAGGGGAAGCGGACCGCCGCCGGACCTTTCGGCGGTGGTGTCCGACTGCCGCCCCTGGCCCGGGCGGCGGTGGGGAGCCGGGCACCTGGTGGAGGACGCTAAACCTCGCCGCGGCGGCCCGGTGGCGGGTGCGCGGAAGTGTCCCGAGAGGACCGGCGGTGACCGTATGCGACCGTGATCTCGTCTCGCCGCCGTCGACTTAACTCAGCGTGATGACCGATGCGCCGAATCACGGGCGCGGGGCGGCGGACGGGTGCTATGGGGCGCATATATGCATCCGACGGGCCGGTGCGGGCGGCTGTGGAGCCCCTGATTAGGCTCCGGCCTCATGGACGTACTCATCCACCTCTTCGTCGGCCTCCACATCATCGGCATCGCGGCCCTCCTGGGCGGTTTCCTCACCCAGATGAAGGCGATGGGCGAGGGCACCGCCCGCTACACCCCCGCGATGCTGCACGGCGCGCTGACGATGCTGGTCACCGGTGTGATCCTGGTCGGCCTCAACCAGGCCGACGACCAGTCCGTGAACAACATCAAGATCGGCGTCAAGCTGGCCCTTCTGATCGTGATCCTCGGCCTGGTCTACGTGAAGCGGGACGACGAGAAGGTGGACAAGGGCCTGTTCGGCCTGGTCGGAGCGCTGACCGCGGCGAACGTCTTCATCGCCGTGCTCTGGACCTGACCCGCCCGGGCGCGGCATAGGCCCGGGCGGAGGCGAGCGCCCAGACGGTGGCCCCGAGCCACGCGGCCACCGCGATCCACAGCAGCACCTCCCCGAGGCCGTCGAGCCAGGAGACGTCGAGGGCGGCGGCGACGGCCAGGGTCGCCGCCGCCGTCTTGGCCCAGGTGAACACCGTCGCCCAGCGGCGGATGTCGGTGCGGGGGCGGGGGCGCAGGAACTCGGCGGCGAGCAGGACGGCGCAGCAGGCCAGTGTGAGCACGAGCAGTACGACGGTCACATCGCGCAGGACGCCGCGGTCGTCGACGTTCCACAAATACAGGCGCGCGCTGTCGGAGCTGATCAGACGCGCCCCGGCCAGCGCCGACAGGGCGAGCGCCCCGCCCGCGAGCCAGTGGTCGCCGCGCCCCTCGGCCACCTGCCGCACATCGAAACGGGCCAGGGCGAGGACGTACAGCACGAGCCCCAGCCAGAACAGCACCAGCGCCGCGTGCGCGAGCCAGGCCGCCGACTCGGCCGCGGCGAGCGTGGCACCGAGCACGGCGAGCCCCTGCGTGGCCATGCAGCGCGCGAACACCGTCCCGGGTCTGCGCCGCTCGCCGTCCTGCACCGGGAGGGCCAGTGGCACGGGCCAGAGCAGCACGGCCAGCACCAGCAGGGTCGCGGCCAGGGACTGCGAGCCGGCCACCGAGATGCCGGTGCCCAGGACGGCCGTCGCCGCCACGGTGGTGAGGGCGGCCGTCGCCACGGTGTCCACCAGGCCGGGCACCCCCGCGTACGCCCGCCATCTCGTGCCCGCCAGCAGCAGCCGCAGCGTGAAGTCCGCGGCGAGCAGCAGCCACGCCGCGCAGGCCAGACCGAGGGCGATACGGGAGAGGCCGCCGTACCCCGCCAGATCCAGACCGACCGACAGGGTGCCGGTCGCCAGCACGGCGGCGCTGGCGGACGGCGCGCGCTGCGCCCACCAGGCGGTGGAGGGGGAGGGGCCGGACATGGGCCCGATGCTAGGAGGCGCCGCGCGCGTTAAGAGCGGGGCACGCGCGCGGGCGCCTCAAAAACGCGAGAGCGCCCCCACACGCGCGTGCCCTCCATGACGTACGGGCGTCAGGCCGGCCGCACCACGCTGTGGATCGCCGACTCGCCGTCGTAGTAGATCGACTCCTCGCGCACATAGGTGCCGGGCTTCGGGGCGTGGATCATCATGCCGTTGCCGATGTAGATGCCGACGTGGGTGACGTCGTCGTAGAAGAAGACCAGGTCACCGGGCCGGGCGTCGGCCAGCGGGACCGTGGTGCCGGCGTTGACCTGGTCGTAGGTCGTGCGCGGCAGGGTGACGCCCGCGGCCTTCCAGGCGGCCTGGGTGAGCCCGGAGCAGTCGTAGGAGCCGGGCCCGACGGCGCCCCAGACGTACGGCTTGCCGATCTGGGCGCGGGCGAAGGCGAGCGCCTTCTCGGCCTTGGTGGCGTACGAGGAGTCGGCCGGGGCCGTCGAGGTGGACGAGCCGGAGCCCGTGGACGAGTCCGTGGACGAGGAGCCGCTGTCCTGCTGCTGGGCGGCCTGCTCCTGCGCCTGCTGCTGCGCGGCCTGCTGCCGGGCCAGCTCGGCGGCCTTGCGGGCGGCCTCCTGCTGCTTCTCCCGCTCGATCGCCGCGAGCCGTGCCTTCTCCTCGGCGGTCAGCTTCGACAGCAGATCGCGCGCGTCGGCGAGCTTCCGCTGGACGGTGGCCTTGGCCGTCTTCAGGTCGCCCTGGGTCTCGGTGAGCGTCTCGAGGCTCTCGGTGGCCTCCTGGCGCTTCTTCATCGTCTCGGACTGCTGGGTGACGTAGTCGTCGACCGCGACCTTCTGACGGCCGGTCATCCGGTCCATCAGCTGGGTCTGGTCGAAGTAGTCCTGCGGGGTGTCCGCGAGCAGGAACGTCGCCGTGTCCGGGGCGGAGGCGCCGGTGCGGTACTGGGCGGCGGCGAAGGAACCGAGTTCCTCCCGTGCCTCGTTGAGCTTCTGGGCGCGCTTGGCGACGTCGTCGAGGAGGGTGTCGACGCGCTTGCGCTGCTTGGTGGTCTTCTCCTTGGCCGAGTTGTACTTTTCGGTCGCCGACTCGGCCTGGCGGTACAGGTCGTCGACCTTCTTCTCGACTTCCTCGAGACTCGGCTTGTCGTCGGCCTCGGGGGCGGCGTTGGCCGACTGGGACAGCAGGGCGACGGACGTGAGGGCCGCCGTTGCCAGGGCGGGGGTCCGTATGCCTGCGACGCGCGTACCAGCGGGACGCGACTTGCGGTGCGACGCCAAGGGAGGCGACTCCTTCCGTGCTCCGCCTACCGGGTTAGCTGTCGGGTTCGGGCGGGTACATCGGAAGGGTTGCCCTACGGCCGTCTCCGCGAAGGGAGTCCGGCCGATTCACCCCAGAGTTCTCGGTTGGGTCCCCGGCTCCGGCTGCCGCTGCGGCACACCGGACTCGGCGGAGGCCGCGCGGCCCGGCGAGGTTCGCCGGTGGGGGTCGTGCGGCCTGCCCGCACGGTAGCCAACTCGTGTGGCCCTTGTGAAGGTTGATGGGCGATATGCCCGATACATTTTCGTGACCTTAGCCGAGGGCGTCGCCGAGAGTCATCGGCGGCGGAGGTTTGGTCATGAGTTCGTCATAATTGTGACGGCGTAGCGGGCTGTGATCGTGCGGGGATGCACGGTGACGAGGGGATCCTTTCGGCGATGTTCTCAGGGCGGCGGCGGGCTGTCAGTGGTGCGCCCTAGACTCGGAGAGCGATGAGCAGCCTCTTTGACGACAGCTTCCTGGCGGACCTCCAGGCCCAGCGGGGCCCCGCGGACGAGCCCCCGCCGCCACCCGAGGACGATCACGTACCGGAGCCGGTTCCGGACGATCTGTTCGGCGGGAAGTTCGACGTGCCCCCGGACCGGGACGCCTACTACCGCGACGGCGCGCCGCGCCCGCCGGTGGACACCGCCGCCCTCCTCGAGGGGCTGAACGACAACCAGCGCGCCGCCGTCGTCCACTCCGGCTCCCCGCTGCTCATCGTGGCCGGCGCCGGCTCCGGCAAGACCCGTGTGCTCACGCACCGCATCGCCCACCTGCTCGCCGAGCGGGGCGTGCACCCGGGCCAGATCCTCGCGATCACCTTCACCAACAAGGCCGCCGGCGAGATGAAGGAGCGCGTCGAGCAGCTCGTCGGACCGCGGGCGAACGCGATGTGGGTGATGACCTTCCACAGCGCGTGCGTGCGCATCCTGCGCCGCGAGAGCAAGAAACTCGGCTTCACGTCGTCGTTCTCGATCTACGACGCCGCCGACTCCAAGCGCCTGATGGCCCTGGTCTGCCGCGACCTGGACCTCGACCCCAAGCGCTTCCCGCCGAAGTCCTTCAGCGCCAAGATCAGCAACCTGAAGAACGAGCTGATCGACGAGGAGGACTTCGCCGCCCAGGCCACGGACGGCTTCGAGAAGACCCTCGCCCAGGCCTACGCGATGTACCAGTCGCGGCTGCGCGAGGCGAACGCCCTCGACTTCGACGACCTGATCATGACGACGGTCAACCTGCTGCGCGCCTTCCCGGACGTCGCCGAGCACTACCGCCGCCGCTTCCGCCACGTGCTGGTGGACGAGTACCAGGACACCAACCACGCCCAGTACGCCCTCGTCCGGGAACTCGTCGGCACCTCCGAGCACCCCGTCGACGTCCCGCCCGGCCCGGACGACGTACCGCCCGCCGAGCTGTGCGTCGTGGGTGACGCCGACCAGTCGATCTACGCCTTCCGCGGCGCGACGATCCGCAACATCCTCCAGTTCGAGGAGGACTACCCGGACGCGACGACGATCCTGCTGGAGCAGAACTACCGCTCCACCCAGACGATCCTCAGCGCGGCCAACGCGGTCATCGAGCGCAACGAGTCCCGCCGCCCCAAGAACCTGTGGACCAACGCGGGCGCGGGCGCCACGATCACCGGCTACGTCGCCGACACCGAGCACGACGAGGCGCAGTTCGTCGCCGACGAGATAGACCGCCTCACGGACGCGGGTGAGGCGAAAGCCGGCGACGTCGCCGTCTTCTACCGCACCAACGCCCAGTCCCGCGTCTTCGAAGAGATCTTCATCCGCGTCGGCCTGCCCTACAAGGTCGTCGGCGGCGTCCGCTTCTACGAGCGCAAGGAGGTCCGGGACGTCCTGGCCTACCTGCGCGTGCTGGCCAACCCGGAGGACTCGGTGCCGCTGCGCCGGATCCTCAACGTCCCCAAGCGGGGCATCGGTGACCGTGCCGAGGCGATGATCGACGCCCTGTCCCAGCGCGAGAAGATCAGCTTCCCGCAGGCGCTGAAGCGCGTCGACGAGGCGTACGGCATGGCCGCGCGCTCCACCAACGCCGTCAAGCGGTTCAACACGCTGATGGAGGACCTCCGTACGATCGTCGAGTCCGGCGCCGGACCGGCCACGGTGCTGGAGGCCGTCCTGGAACGCACCGGGTACCTCGCCGAGTTGCAGGCCTCCACCGACCCGCAGGACGAGACCCGGATCGAGAACCTCCAGGAACTCGCCGCCGTCGCCATGGAGTTCGAGCAGGAACGCGGCGAGGAGGAGCGGGGCACGCTGTCGGACTTCCTCGAACAGGTCGCCCTGGTCGCCGATTCCGACCAGATCCCCGACGAGGAGGACGGCGACGGCGTCATCACGCTGATGACCCTGCACACCGCCAAGGGCCTGGAGTTCCCGGTCGTCTTCCTGACCGGCATGGAGGACGGCGTCTTCCCGCACATGCGCGCCCTCGGCCAGGCCAAGGAGCTGGAGGAGGAGCGGCGCCTGGCGTACGTCGGCATCACACGCGCGCGGGAGCGGCTGTATCTGACGCGGTCCACCCTGCGCAGCGCCTGGGGCCAGCCCTCGTACAACCCGCCCTCCCGCTTCCTGGAGGAGATCCCGCCGGCCTACGTGGAGTGGAAGCGGACGGGAGCCACCGCGCCCGCGTCCTCCGGCCCCGTCTCCGGGGTGGCGGCCTCGCTGTCGTCGTCCCGTTCGCGTTCGTCGGCGTCGGGCGCGTCCGGTTTCGCCACGCGCCGGACCTCCGAGAAGCCGGTCGTGTCCCTGGCGGTCGGGGACCGGGTCACGCACGACCAGTTCGGCCTCGGGACCGTCGTGGCGGTGAAGGGCACGGGCGGGAACGCCGAGGCGACCATCGACTTCGGGGACACCAAGCCGAAGCGGCTGCTGCTGCGGTACGCGCCGGTGGAGAAGCTGTAGACCGGAGAGATCGGCCCCTGCCGGGCGACCGGCGGGGCTGCCGGGACGTTACGCCGGGTCGATGCCGTGGCTGCGCAGCCACGGGAGCGGGTCGATCGCCGAGCCGCCGGCCGGACGCACTTCGAAGTGTAGGTGAGGGCCGGTCGAGTTGCCGGAGTTGCCGGAGCGCGCGATCGGATCGCCGGCCTTCACGGTCGTACCGGAGGGGACCGTGTAGGTGGAGAGGTGGCAGTACCACGTCTCCGTGCCGTCCTTCGCGGTCACGATCATCATGTTGCCGTACGCGCTGTTCCACTGCGTGCGCACGGTGCCGTCGGTCGCGGCCATCACGGTCGTGCCGTACGAGACGGGGAAGTCGATACCGGTGTGCAGGGACATCCAGTTGATGCCGGACTGGCCGTAGTAGGCGCTGAGTCCGTGCCGGGCGACCGGCAGGGCGAACTTGGGGCGCAGCCGCTCCTTGCGGGCCGCCTCCTCCGCCGCGCGCTTGCGCTCGGCCGCCTGCTGGGCCTTGAGGTCGATGCGCTCCTGCGTACGGCTGGCCCGGTCGGCGAAGTCGTCCGCGCCGGCGGCGAGGCTCTGGAGCTGCGTGTCCAGCTTGTTGTTGGCGGTGGCCGGTTTCACCGGCTGCACGTCCGCCGCGGTCGTCTGCGCCTCCGCGGCGCCGTCGTCGGAGAAGGTGCCGACGGAGGCGGCGGCGATCCCCGCGACGCCCATCACGCACGCCGAGGGCACCGCGATGGTCAGCAGCGCCGAGCGCTTGGGCGGCGTACGGCGGCGGGAACGGGCCCCGGCGCGCGCGGCCGCCCGTGAGCCGGCACGCGGGCCGAGCTCTTCCTGACCGTCCAGCAGCGGGGCGACGGTGGGCAGTTCGCCTGTGGTGGCCGGCTCGCCGTCGTCCGTGGCGGGATCGTGGTAGGCGGCCCCGTCGGCTTCGTCGAAGGCGACCTGCTCGAACGTCGCCGTCTCGTGCTGCTCGAAGGTTTCGCCGTGCTCCTCGTACGCGTCGGGGGCCGGGGCGCCGGCGCCGTCGGTGTTCCACTGCGTGGCGTCGTAGGCACCGGTGTCGAAGGCCTGGGTGCCCCATTCCCACTGCTGGGTCCGGTCGGCCGGATTGCCGGACTGGTCGGGCTGGAGCCAGGCGCCGGTGTCCCACTGCCCGGTGCTGTCCGGGGAGGTGGCCTGCGGCGGGATGACGGAGAGCGGCTGCTGCTCGGCCGTCCAGGACGTCGTGTCGTAGACGCCGGTGTCGTAGGCGGCGTGGTGCTGGGCCGCGTACGCGTCGTAGTGCGGGTTGTCGTGCGTGCCGGTGGGCCAGTGGCCGGTGTCATAGGCGCCCGTGTCGTGGCCGCTGCCCGGCATGTCGCCGAAGAGGGGGTCGGTGGCGAACGTCGCGGTGGTGTGGCCGGTGGCGGCGAAACCGGTGCCGTCCGTACCGGTGGTGTCAAATCCGGTGGCGGCGTAGTCGCCGTACGTGGTGAAGTCGCCGTACTGGGCTTCCTGGGTGCCGTACGACGCGTAGTGCGCCGAGTCGGCGTCGGAAGCCGGAGCCGGGGTCATGGTCCCCGACGGGTGACGGTCGTTCACCAACTTCTCTTTCGCCTCGACAACAGGGGCTGCCAGAGCAGTGCGGCGACTGTACCCGGCGGTACGCGGGCACGACAATCTTCGGCAGGTTTCGCGCGCGCAGGAAACGGGCATTCGGCCGTGTTTTGGCGGACGACGGGCACGGGTTTGGCCCTGTGTTCGAAGTTTGTTCGAGGCTGATCGGTGCTTCGACGCTGAGTGCCCGCTGTATGACGAGTCTCAGGCCACGGTCAGACCGCCGGTCCGGCCGACGGACGGTTCACCCTCGTGGGCCGTGTCGAGAACCTGCCGTATTCCGTTGGCGACAGCGGGGTGCACGGGCAGGGCGAGATGACCGATGCCGGTCACCCGCACGTTCTGCACCGTCAGGTCGGGATGGTCGATGCAGGCCGTCTCCAGCGGGTCCATCACATGGTCCAGGTCGCTCCAGAAGCTGACGAAGTGCGTACGGCAGCCCGGGGCCGGCCGAGTGAGCTCCTCGAGCACCGGTGAGCCGGGGCGCATCTGGCGCACGATGGGGTGCGCGTCGGCCAGGGGCACCACCCGGGTGCCCGAGTGCGGCGTGCCGAGTGTCACGAGAGTGCGCACGCGCGTGTCGCCGCCGAGCCGCTGCACGTAGTAACGCGCTATCAGGCCGCCGAGGCTGTGCCCCACGACGTCGACCTGCTGGGCTCCGGTGCGCTCGCAGACCTCTTCTATATGGCGGCCGAGCAACTCGGCCGCAGCGCGTATGTCGCAGGTGAGTGGCGAGTAGTTGAGGGACTCGATCTGCTGCCTGCCGTGCTGGGCGAGGCTGCGGCGCAGCAGGACGAAGACCGAGCGGTTGTCGATGAAGCCGTGCAGCAGGACGACCGGGGGCTTGGCCTCCGTGGGCAGTTGGGCGGCTCCGGCCGTGGGCAGGGCCGGGGTGGGGGTCCGTCGCTCCTGCGTGATGCCGGAGGGATAGAGGAGGAGATGCCCGGCCAGAATCGCGATCTCCAGGGCCGTGGCCTTCAGGAGTGCCAGCGAGAGTCCCGCCAGACGGCTCGGCAGCAGACGCTGGCAGAACGGAAGAAAGGGCAGAGCAGCCCTGGTGACCTTCATGGCCGACCTCCTGTCGGCACGCGGGAGGCCTGCCGCCCCCCGTATGCCCTCGTGGAAAGCAGCGGCGAAGACGGCTGATGACTGCGTGAGCGGCGTGAGTCGCGGGGAAGGAGCGCGGCTTGTGGCGCATGTGACGCCAGTGATGCGACGAGGTCCCCTGCCGGTGTGGCGAAGAGGCTCCCCGCTGTTGCGCCGTGTCTGCCCTGCGTGCTGTGCGTGCCCTGCGTGTCCCGCGTGCCTTCACCGAAGTGCCGTACCGCCGCTGTGCGTGGTGGGTGGGGCGGCGGTACGGCGACCTCGTCGCGGCTCCCCTTGCGCTTGTCCCATCGTGTGATTTCCCCCTCGGTCCGCACCGCGAAACTGCCGGTCGCGGGATCCTGGAGATAACGTTCGTTCACTTGCCGGGACGAATCGGGGCAGGGTGTCCGTGCGGTGCGGCGTGTACGACGAGCGCGATATGTGCGGTACTTGTCGATACGGATGGATGTAGTCGCTTCATGGAGGCAGTGATGGGTGTGGCAGCCGGTCCGATCCGCGTGGTGGTGGCCAAGCCGGGACTCGACGGCCACGATCGCGGGGCCAAGGTCATCGCGCGGGCGCTGCGCGACGCCGGTATGGAGGTCATCTACACCGGGCTCCACCAGACTCCCGAGCAGATCGTCGACACGGCCCTCCAGGAGGACGCCGACGCGATCGGGCTGTCCATCCTCTCCGGCGCGCACAACACGCTCTTCGCCGCGGTGATCGACCTGCTCAAGGAGCGGGACGCGGAGGACATCCTGGTCTTCGGCGGCGGGATCATCCCCGAGGCGGACATTCCCCTGCTGAAGGAGAAGGGCGTCGCGGAGATCTTCACGCCCGGCGCGACGACGGCGTCGATCGTGGACTGGGTCCGGGCGAACGCACGCCAGCCGGCCGGGGCGTAGGCCTCCGGCGGTGGTGCCGGGTGGTGTGCCGGTGGCCCGGGGGTTTGTCTGCCGGTGGTGATGGTCTGCCCGGGGTGCTGTCTGCGGGTGGTTACGGTTTGTCGGGGGTGCTGTCTGCGGCTGGTTACGGTCTGCTCGCGTGTGGTGATGGTCTGCCGGGGCCGGGGCCGGGGCCGGGGCCGGAGCCGGTGGGTGGCCGCCGGGCTCCGTGACGCGGGCCCGGGTCAGGAAGTGTTCAGCTCCTCCGTCATCGCCGCGCGCAGGCGCAGCGTCGTGACCAGGCGCTGGAAAGCCTCCGCCCAGTAGCCCCCGGCGCCGGGAGACGCGTTCTCCGGCTCGTCCGGTACGGCCAGCAGGGCGTCGAGGCGGCCGGCCTCGGACGGGTCCAGGCAGCGCTCGGCCAGGCCCATGACTCCGCTGAAACTCCATGGATAACTCCCCGCGTCCCGCGCGATGTTGAGCGCGTCCACCACCGCCCGGCCGAGCGGCGGCGCCCAGGGCACCGCACACACCCCGAGCAGCTGAAACGCTTCGGACAGGCCGTGCGTCGCGATGAAGCCGGCCACCCACTCGGCCCGCTCGGCGGCGTCCAGCGTGCCGAGCAGCTTGGCGCGTTCGGCCAGGGACACCGCGCCCGGGCCGCCCGCTTCCGGTGCCGAGGGCTCTCCGAGCAGCGCCCGCGACCACTCGGCGTCCCGCTGGCGCACGGCGGCCCGGCACCACGCCGCGTGCAGTTCGCCCTGCCAGTCGTCCGTGACCGGCAAAGCCACGATCTCCCGGGGTGTCCGCCCGCCCAGCCGCCGCGACCAGGTCCCGAGCGGGGCCGCCTCCACCAACTGGCCGAACCACCACGACCGTTCCCCGCGCCCGGCGGGGGCCTTCGCCACGACTCCGTCGCGCTCCATGTCGGGATCGCACTCGTGCGGCGCTTCGACGGTGATCGTCGGCGTGGCCACGGTGGATCCGGTGGCCGGGGCATCTTGGGCGGGCCGGGTGGGTTGCATGTGGTCGATGGCGACGCACGCCTCCGCCCTGAGCGCCATCCGCGCCGCGAGCGCCGAACCGGGCAGCGCCGACAGCAGCTCCGCCGCCGTCGCCCGGACGTTGCGGCTGCGGTCGGCCAGGGCCTGTTCCAGGAACGGCTCGTCGTCCGGCCCCAGGCCCGCGCGCAGCGAGTCGAGGAACATCAGCCGGTCCTCGGCCCGTTCCGTCGCCCAGGTCGTCGCGAGCAGGTCGCGCGCGGCAGCCGGTTCGCGGGAGCGCAGGGCGGACAGGAGGGCGACCCGTTCGGCGAACAGGCCCTCCTGCCACAGCTGCCGGATGCTGTCGGCGTCATCGAGATGCGGCAGGGCCGCTCCGCCGCCCGGCGTCGAGCGCAGGGCGAACCGCCAGTCCGGGTTCAGCCGGGCCAGCCACAGGGCCCGCGGCCCCGCGAACTCCAGCGCCGCCGGACGCAGGTCCGTACGCCCCCGGGCCGCGTCCAGCAAGGCCGGCAGCAGCTGCGGAGGCGGGGCAAAACCACGGGCGTTGGCCGCCGCGAGCCACTGGGGCAGCAGCTCCGTCAGGTCGGGCGCGGTACCCCGACGGCCGCCGCCGGACGCGCCCGGGCGGTCGGCCAGCAGTATCGCGAGTCTGCGGGCGGCCGCCTGCGGCAGAGGCGGACGCGGGTCCTCCGGTGTCGGTTGCGGACGCTCCGCCGCCGGCGCCGGACGCAGACCGGCCCGTCGCCGTACGGTCTCCACGGCCGCCGCGTCCAGCAGGGCCGCCGGTGCCTCCGGGCCCGGCCCGGTGCCAGGCGGTGTGCGCCGGTCCGTGCCCAGCAGTGCCGTGGTGACGAGCCCCTCCCAGACGCCCGTCGCGGGCGCGGCCACAGGAGCGGAGGTCCTGGTCATGAGCTTCCTTTCCATGGGGCGCCCGGGGTGGTTGAAGGCTCACCCTTACCGGTTGTCCCGGGATGCCTGAAAAATTCGCGGATTTGTGGGGGAGGAGGGGTGGGCCGGAAAGGCCCGGCCGCCGGCGCCGGCATGCGCGCCGGCGTCGGCGGCGGCGCCGGCTCAGCACAGGGCTGTCGCCTCGCCCGGGCCTTCCGGCCACGCCGTCAGCGGAGTGAAACCCTGGTGGCCGCATTCGCCGAAGACCCGCACCGGGGCGCCGCCCGACAGCGCGACGAGCCGCCACAGGCCCGGCCGGGAACGCGCGGCCGGTGTGAGCGGCAACGCCGCGTCCTCGTCCTCGTCCGCCAACTGCCAGGAGTCGCCGTCCGGGGTGGGGACGACCCGGTCCAGCGTCACCGGGACGGACTCCAGCCAGGGATCGTCGCGCAGGGCGTCGCCGTAACGGGCGGCGGCCTGGGACGTCGTCATCCCCCGCGGACGCATCGCCGTCGGCGAGGGTGGGGCGAACTGTTCGCCCAGGGCCACCCGCGGCTGCCCGGCGCCCGGGTAGGCGGACACCTCGGCATCCAGGGACAGCCCGACCGGCAGCGCCAGCTCCGGGGCGCGGCCGGCGGCACCGTAGGAGAGGAGCAGCACGGTGCGGTCCGAGTCCGCGCCGTACAGCCAGATCCGGCGGGTCGTCAGGCGGGTGTCCGCCGTGTCGTACTGGGCGAGCACCAGCCAGCGGTCCCGCACAGGCGGTCCGTCCGCGGAGCCCGGCAGACCGACGCGGGAGCGCACCGTCGCGGCGAGGGCGTCGGGCAGCCGCTCGCGACGCAGCCAGCCCTGACCGAGGAGATGCAGCAGCGCGCACTCCTCCAGCAGCCGCACCGGCCAGCCCGGACCGGTGGACGGTATGGCCCCCAACTCCCTGACGCGCGAGGCCAGACCTTGAGCCTGGGCGTCGACCATGCGGGCCGCCGTCTCCTCCCACAGGCCGTAGCCCGACTGCTCCGCCGAGGCCAAGCCGCCGCGCAACAGGTCTGTCAGGCGCTGCTCCAGCTCCACGGCGCCCGCCGTCACCCGCTCGGCCCGGCGCTCCGCCCGGCGCCGCGCAGCCTCCGGATCAGCGGACCCGGACGGCGAACCGGAGCTGTCCCCGGCCTTCTTCTCCTCCGCGCGCTTGCGCCGCCCCGCTATCCACTGCCCGGCCCACTCCGGCGCCTCTCCCGTCGGCACCGCTCCGTCGCCGCCGGCCCAGAGCAGCAGCAGCCCGAGCGCGTGCTTGCACGGGAACTTCCGGCTCGGACAACTGCACTTGTACGCGGGCCCGGAGGCGTCCGCGATGTCCACGATCGTCTGATACGGCTTGCTTCCGCTGCCCTTGCACAGCCCCCACACCGTCCCCTCGTCGGAACTCCCCGCCTCGGACCACGGCCCCGCCGCGCCGAGTTTGCTTCCCGCTTTGCGTGATGCGGCGTCAGGCGCCAGTGCCAGCACCTGGTCCGCAGTCCAGCGCACCCCCTGCTGAGTCATGTCATCGAAGGTAGATCCCACCACTGACAATCGGGTCCGCGAGCGGCTTCGGCGGAGCGTTTGCGCAGGTCAGAACGCATTGTCAGTGGTGTGGTGCAACGTGGATGCCAGATCCGAACCGGCCGAGCTGGAGGGGGACTCAGCCATGCCTGTGTCCGTAGAACCGACGTCCGTCGACCCGAGCCAGAACGGGTCCGCGCCCGCGAACGCGGGCACGGGCGCACCCGCGGACGTACCTGAGGCAGAAGCGCTGCGGCCGCACGCCGAGGACGCCTTCGCCGGTGAACTCGCCACGCTGGCCGCGCAGGACGACCGTCCGCGTCCGGCCCGCTGGAAGCTGTCGCCGTGGGCGGTGGCGACGTACCTGCTCGGCGGCACGCTGCCGGACGGCACGGTGATCACACCCAAGTACGTCGGCCCGCGCCGCATCGTCGAGGTCGCCGTCACCACACTCGCCACCGACCGCGCCCTGCTCCTGCTCGGCGTGCCCGGCACGGCGAAGACCTGGGTCTCCGAGCATCTGGCCGCAGCGGTCAGCGGCGACTCCACCCTGCTGGTGCAGGGCACGGCCGGCACACCGGAGGAGGCCATCCGGTACGGCTGGAACTACGCGCAGCTGCTCGCCCACGGCCCGAGCCGCGACGCCCTCGTGCCCAGCCCGGTCATGCGGGCCATGGCTGAAGGCATGACCGCCCGCGTCGAGGAACTGACCCGCATCCCGGCCGACGTGCAGGACACGCTCATCACCATCCTGTCGGAGAAGACGCTGCCGATACCGGAGCTCGGCCAGGAGGTGCAGGCGGTCCGCGGCTTCAACCTGATCGCCACGGCCAACGACCGCGACCGCGGGGTCAACGACCTGTCCAGCGCCCTGCGCCGCCGCTTCAACACGGTGGTGCTGCCGTTGCCGGAGAGCCCCGAGGCCGAGGTCGACATCGTCTCGCGCCGGGTCGACCAGATCGGCCGCTCCCTCGACCTGCCGGCCGCGCCCGACGGCCTCGACGAGATCCGCCGGGTGGTCACGGTCTTCCGCGAGCTGCGCGACGGGATCACGACCGACGGCCGGACGAAGCTGAAGTCGCCGAGCGGCACGCTGTCCACGGCCGAGGCGATCTCCGTCGTCACCAACGGGCTCGCCCTGGCGGCCCACTTCGGCGACGGCGTGCTGCGGGCGGGTGACGTGGCCGCGGGCATCCTCGGCGCGGTGGTCCGCGACCCGGCGGCCGACCGGGTCGTCTGGCAGGAGTACCTGGAGACGGTGGTCCGCGAGCGGGACGGCTGGAAGGACTTCTACCGGGCCTGCCGGGAGGTGAGCGTGTGAGCGACGCGGGGCGGGGGTCGGTTGCGGGACAGGGCATGCGAGGGGAGGGGACCAAGTGACGGGCTTGGAAGAAGCCGTGGGCCGGGCGGCCGGGGCGGGGCCGTTGTTGCTCGGGGTGCGGCATCACGGGCCGGGGTCGGCGCGGGCCGTGCGGGCGGCGCTGGAGGAGGCCCGGCCGCGGGTCGTGCTGATCGAGGGGCCGCCGGAGGCCGATGCCCTGATTCCGCTCGCCGCCGACGAGGAGATGCGGCCGCCGGTCGCCCTGCTCGCCCACGCCGTGGACGAGCCCGGCCGCTCGGCGTTCTGGCCGCTGGCCGAGTTCTCCCCGGAGTGGGTCGCCATCCGCTGGGCCCTGGAACACGACGTCCCGGCCCGCTTCATCGACCTGCCGGCCACGCACACGCTGGCGTGGGGGAGGCAGGAGGACGAGGCCGGAGTGGAGGGGGACTCTCCGCTGGATGCCGAGGCGGCGGACAGCGAGGGTGGCTCGGGATGCGGACCCGGAACCGGACACGGCCCGGCACCCGAACCCGGATCCGGCCCCGGACGTGAACCCGGCCCCGGACCCGGCGACGTGCGGATCGATCCGCTCGGTGTGCTCGCCGAGACCGCCGGCTACGACGACCCGGAGCGGTGGTGGGAGGACGTCGTGGAGCACCGGGGGGCGGGGAAGGGGGACGCGCTCGCGCCGTTCACCGTGCTCGAGGAGGCCATGGGGGCGCTGCGGGAGACCTACGGCAGCGGGGGGCACGACCGGGACCTGGTGCGCGAGGCCTACATGCGGCTCCAGCTGCGGGCCGCGCAGCGGGAGTTCGAGGACGGCGTGGCCGTCGTGTGCGGGGCGTGGCATGTGCCCGCTCTGCGCCAAAAGACCACCGTTGCCGCCGACAAGGCCCTGCTCAAGGGGCTGCCCAAGGTCAAGACCGACATGACGTGGGTGCCGTGGACCCACCGCCGGCTGTCCCGGGTGAGCGGCTACGGAGCCGGCATCGACTCGCCGGGCTGGTACGGGCACTTGTTCAGCGCCCCGGACCGGCCGGTCGAGCGGTGGATGACCAAGGTGGCGGGCCTGCTGCGCGCCGAGGACCGGCTCGTCTCCTCCGCGCACGTCATCGAGGCCGTGCGGCTGGCCGAGACGCTCGCCGCGATGAGGGGCCGTCCGCTGCCCGGCCTGAGCGAGACGACCGACGCGGTGCGGGCGGTGATGTGCGAAGGCTCGGACGTGCCGTTGGAGCTGGTGCGGGACCGGCTGGTCGTGGGGGACGTGCTGGGGGAGGTGCCGGCAACGGCCCCGGCGGTTCCGCTGCAGCGGGACCTCGCCCGGCTCCAGCGCCGCCTGCGGCTGAAGCCGGAGGCGCTCGAGCGGGAGCTGGAGCTCGACCTGCGCAAGGAGACCGACGCCGACCGCAGCAGACTGCTGCACCGGCTGCGGTTGCTCGGCGTCGCGTGGGGCGAACCGGCCGCCTCGCGGGGCAGCACGGGCACGTTCCGCGAGACGTGGCGGCTGCGCTGGGAGCCCGAGCTGTCGGTGCGGGTCGCCGAGGCCGGGGTGTGGGGGACGACCGTCCTGTCCGCCGCGACCGCCAAGGCCGAGGCGGACGCCGTCACCGCGCAGGGGCTCGCCGACGTCACCGCGCTCGCCGAGCGCTGCCTGCTGGCCGAACTGCCCGGCGCCCTGCCGACGGTGATGCGGATCCTCGCCGACCGGGCGGCCCTCGACGCGGACGTCGGCCGGCTCGCCGAGGCGCTGCCGGCCCTGGTCCGCTCCCTGCGCTACGGCGATGTGCGCGGCACCGACACCGGAGCCCTGGGAGAAGTCGCGGCGGGTCTGGCCGAGCGGGTCTTCGTCGGCCTGCCCCCGGCCTGTGCCGCACTCGACGCGGACGGCGCCGAGGAGATGCGGCGTCATGTCGACGCCGTGCACGGGGCCGTGGGACTCCTGGGGGACGCCCCCGCGGCGGGACGAGGCCGCTTGAGAGCCCGCTGGCATTCGGTGCTGCGGGTGCTGTGCGGGCGGGACACCGTACCCGGAGTGATCAGGGGGCGGGCCGTCCGGCTCCTGCTGGACGACGGGGAGTTGGCGCAGGACGAGGCGGCGCGGCTGATGGGGCTCGTCCTGTCGCCGGGCACGCCGCCGCCGGACGCGGCCGCGTGGATCGAGGGCTTCGTCGGAGGAGGCTCCGGGGGCGGGATGCTCCTGGTGCACGACGAGCGGCTGCTCGGGCTGGTCGACGCGTGGCTGACCGGGGTGCCGCCGGAGGCGTTCACGGACGTGCTGCCCCTGCTGCGGCGGACGTTCTCGGCGTACGAGCCCGGCGTGCGGCGGACCCTCGGCGAACTGGTCCGGCGAGGGCCGGGGACCGGGAACGGTGCGACCGGGGCCGGCTCCGGCATACCCGGCTTCGCGGCGGAGCTCGACCCGGTGCGCGCGGACGCCGTGCTGCCGGTCCTGCGGCTGCTGCTCGGGCTGGACGAAGTGGCAGGGCACATCGGCGACGAACTGGTGGGGGTGACGGGATGACGACCGACGGACTGCGGCGGCCGGTTCCGAACGCGGAAGCGGGAGACACCGACGGGAACGGGTCGCCGGCGGAAGGCCGGCCGGCGACGGCGGTGCCGGTGATCCCGCTGTGGGAACGGCCTCGTGAGGGAGGGCACGGATGACGGCCGAGGTGACGGACCCGGCGCAGGAGCGGTTGCGGCGGTGGCGGCTCGTGCTCGGCGGTGACGCGGCGGACGGCACCGGGTGCGAACTGTCCGGGCGGGACGCGGCGATGGACGGAGCGCTGGCCGCGCTCTACGGAAAGGGGGAGAAGCCGCAGGGGAGCCGGGACCGCTCGGCGGGGCTCGGGGCGTCGGCGCCGTCCGTGGCGCGCTGGCTCGGGGACATCCGGACGTACTTCCCGTCCTCCGTCGTACAGGTCATGCAGCGCGACGCCATCGACCGGCTCGGTCTCGCCACGCTCCTGCTGGAGCCGGAGATGCTTCAGGCGGTGGAGGCCGACGTACACCTCGTCGGCACGCTGCTGTCGCTCAACAAGGCCATGCCCGAGACGACGAAGGAGACGGCACGGGCCGTCGTGCGCAAGGTCGTCGAGGACCTGGAGAAGCGGCTCGCCACCCGTACCCGGGCCACCCTCACCGGCGCCCTCGACCGCAGCGCCCGGATCAACCGGCCCCGCCATCACGACATCGACTGGAACCGCACGATCGCGGCCAACCTCAAGCACTACCTGCCCGAGTACCGAACGATCGTGCCGGAGCGGCTCATCGGGTACGGGCGGGCGTCCCAGACCACGAAGAAGGAGGTCGTCCTCTGTATCGACCAGTCGGGATCCATGGCCGCATCGGTCGTGTACGCGTCGGTGTTCGGGGCGGTGCTCGCCTCGATGCGGACGATCTCCACGCGACTCGTCGTCTTCGACACTGCGGTCGTCGACCTCACGGACCAGCTCGACGACCCCGTCGACGTCCTGTTCGGGACGCAACTGGGTGGCGGCACGGACATCAACCGGGCACTCGCCTACTGCCAGTCGCAGATCACCCGTCCCGCGGAGACGGTGGTCGTGCTGATCAGCGACCTCTATGAGGGAGGCATCCGGGACGAGATGCTCAAGCGGGTCGCGGCGATGAAGGCCTCGGGGGTGCAGTTCGTGACGCTGCTGGCACTCTCCGACGAGGGCGCACCGGCGTACGACCGGGAGCACGCGGCCGCGCTCGCGGCGCTGGGGGCACCGGCGTTCGCCTGCACGCCTGATCTGTTCCCCGAGGTGATGGCGGCGGCGATCGAGAAGCGTCCGCTGCCGATACCCGACGCGGCGTGACGAGCGGAGGGCCGCGGTGGCCCGACTTCGGCCGGCAAACCGGACATGACTGCCCGTCAGCGGGCAGGGGGCTTGCGTCAACTCCGCACTCCCGTGCGAGGATCGGCGCCTGCTCGGCGGTGCGTCGCGCTGCGCTTGTTCCGTGGCACGGGAGGAAGCTCCCCCTCTTGATCTGGTCAGCCACCCTGCCCGGTGCCGCTGTGCGCATGCTGCGCACAGCGGCCGGGTGGCGTGCGCTCCGGGTGGCGCTGCTGGTGGGCGGGGTGCTCGTCATCGGGCTTCTGTGCGGGGAGCGGGCGTATGCCGCGGACGGCGTGCGGGGGCTGATGGGCGCGGACGTCACGGCCGGGCGGATCGGCTCGCCGGGTCTCCCTTCCCTGTCCGGAGCCGGCAGTGCTTCCCGCGCGGGGGCCGACGCGGCGGCCGTAGGGGAGCGGGTCGTGCGGGTGGTCGGTGATACGGGCGAGGCGGTGAGCCCGGGGCGGGGAGAGGCGCGGGCGAAGGAGCCGCCCTCGCCGGACTCGTCGTCCTCCTCCCCCTCCTCCTCGCCTTCTTCGCCGCTGCCCCTGCCGCTGCGGTCTTCCTCGCCGTCGCCGCTACCGCCTTCCTCGCCCTCGTCCTCGCCGCTGCAGTTGCCGTCGCCGCTGCCGTCGCCGTCGGCGTTGCCCTCGCTCAAGCTGCCTGTGCCGGCAGCGCTGCCCGCCCTGTCCGACTCGCCACCGGCACTCGCACGCGTAACCGCACCCGCACTCCCGAGCGATCTCCTGCCCCCGCTCCCCACCGGCGAAGTCAGGCTCCCGGGAGCGCCCGCGGCCGACGCCCCCGCCACCGCCGGACGGACCGTGGGGACGGACGTCGTCACCGCGAGGGCGGGCACCGTGGTGCGCGGTGCCCCGCACCGCGCCGCCGGACTCGCAGTGCCGCCCAGCCACATCAGACGCACAGACCCGGGCCACCCCAGACGCATAGACCAGGCAGGCCCGTCCGACCGCCTCGGAGACGGCCCGGGCGCGCACGTGCCCGCAGACCGGCCCGGTGGCACGCTCGGCGACCGGTACAAGGCCGACGGCGGTACGCCACGCCACTGCGACGCGCACGCCGTCACCCTGAGCCATACGGCGCCGCTGGGGCTCCTGCCCGGTGTCGCGGCCCCCTCTTGCACGGTCGGCACCCGGGAAAGTCACCGGGACATCCCCGTCTTCCCCGGCTAGCACTCTGCACCCCCAGCACCCCACGGATCACATCGCCCCTCCCCGTCCCCCCACCGACTCCACGAGGCATCCCCTCCAGGCGGTCGAAACCGTCGGTCGTCCGAGGCCGAGACCTCGTGGATGGGGTCGGTTGGCCCCCATTGGGGTGGGGACCAACCGCCCCGCACCCCGGAGAGCCGGGGTGTCAGACGGGCCTCACCGGGTCAACCCCAGCCCGGTGAGGCCCCTCACTCCCGGCACGCCGTGCCAGAGAGCGCGGCATCATGTGACAGGTATCACCGCTCAGGTGTGACCCTCGATTTAGAGGCCCCTCGCAAGCAGCGATAACCTGCGAGACGGACATGCCGCGCGCTCGGACACCGTGTGCGCCTCCCTTGTGACAGACAGCGGACGTCACGTTGCCCTCGCGGCACGCCCACGCAGACAACGAACCGCGAGATCACTGATAGGGACGGAAGCGCGTGGACCTGTTCGAGTACCAGGCGAGGGACCTCTTCGCCAAGCACGATGTACCGGTGCTGGCCGGTGAAGTCATCGACACGCCTGAGGCGGCCCGCGCAGCCACCGAGCGCCTCGGTGGCAAGTCCGTCGTCAAGGCCCAGGTGAAGGTCGGCGGCCGTGGCAAGGCCGGCGGCGTGAAGCTTGCCGCCACCCCCGACGAGGCGGTCGAGCACGCGACCAACATCCTCGGCATGGACATCAAGGGCCACACGGTCCACAAGGTGATGATCGCCGAGACGGCCCCGGAGATCGTGGAGGAGTACTACGTCTCCTTCCTCCTGGACCGTGCCAACCGCACCTTCCTCTCCATCGCGTCCGTCGAGGGCGGCATGGAGATCGAGGAGGTGGCGGCCACCCGCCCCGACGCCGTCGCCAAGACGCCGATCGACGCCAACGAGGGCGTCACCGAGGCGAAGGCCCGCGAGATCGTCGCGGCCGCCAAGTTCCCGGCCGCGGTCGCCGACAAGGTCGTGAACGTCCTCGTCAAGCTGTGGGACACCTTCATCAAGGAGGACGCCCTCCTGGTCGAGGTCAACCCGCTGGCCAAGGTCGCCTCCGGTGAGGTCATCGCCCTGGACGGCAAGGTCTCCCTGGACGAGAACGCCGAGTTCCGTCAGCCGGAGCACGAGGCCCTCCAGGACAAGGAGGCGGCCAACCCGCTCGAGGCCGCCGCCAAGGAGAAGAACCTCAACTACGTCAAGCTCGACGGCGAGGTCGGCATCATCGGCAACGGCGCGGGTCTCGTCATGAGCACCCTGGACGTCGTCGCGTACGCCGGTGAGGCGCACGGTGGCGTCAAGCCCGCCAACTTCCTCGACATCGGCGGTGGCGCCTCCGCCGCCGTCATGGCGAACGGCCTGGAGATCATCCTCGGCGACCCGGACGTCAAGTCCGTGTTCGTCAACGTCTTCGGTGGCATCACCGCCTGTGACGAGGTCGCCAACGGCATCGTGCAGGCGCTGCAGCTGCTCAAGGACAAGGGCGAGGAAGTCACCAAGCCCCTCGTCGTCCGTCTGGACGGCAACAACGCCGAGCTGGGTCGCAAGATCCTCTCCGACGCCAACCACCCGCTGGTCCAGCGCGTGGACACCATGGACGGCGCGGCCGACAAGGCCGCCGAGCTCGCGGCTGCGAAGTAAGGGACGAGGGACTAAACAGCCATGGCTATCTTCCTCAACAAGGACTCCAAGGTCATCGTCCAGGGCATGACCGGTGCCACGGGCATGAAGCACACCAAGCTCATGCTGGCCGACGGCACCAACATCGTCGGTGGCGTGAACCCCCGCAAGGCGGGCACCTCGGTCGACATCGACGGCAACGAGATCCCGGTCTTCGGCACGGTCGCCGAGGCGATCGAGAAGACGGGCGCGAACGTATCCGTCCTCTTCGTCCCGCCGGCCTTCGCCAAGGCCGCCGTCGTCGAGGCCATCGACGCCGAGATCCCCCTCGCGGTCGTCATCACCGAGGGCATCGCGGTCCACGACTCGGCCGCGTTCTACGCCTACGCCGTGTCCAAGGGCAACAAGACCCGCATCATCGGCCCGAACTGCCCCGGCCTCATCACGCCGGGCCAGTCGAACGCCGGCATCATCCCGGGCGACATCACCAAGCCGGGCCGCATCGGCCTGGTGTCGAAGTCCGGCACGCTGACGTACCAGATGATGTACGAGCTGCGGGACATCGGCTTCTCCTCCGCCGTCGGCATCGGTGGCGACCCGGTCATCGGGACGACCCACATCGACGCCCTCGCCGCGTTCGAGGCCGACCCCGACACCGACCTGATCGTCATGATCGGTGAGATCGGCGGCGACGCCGAGGAGCGGGCCGCGGCCTTCATCAAGGAGAACGTGAAGAAGCCGGTCGTCGGCTACGTCGCGGGCTTCACCGCGCCCGAGGGCAAGACCATGGGCCACGCCGGCGCCATCGTCTCCGGTTCCTCCGGCACGGCCGCCGCGAAGAAGGAGGCCCTCGAGGCCGCCGGCGTCAAGGTCGGCAAGACGCCGACCGAGACGGCGAAGCTGGCGCGCGCGATCCTCGCCGGCTGAGCAGGGTCAGCGCCCTACAGCTCAGTCGTACGGCTCATCGGTGGGCCCGCTCCCTGTACGGGGGCGGGCCCTCCGCGTTTCCGCGGAAGCAGGACTCAGCGTGGCTGCGGCATCAGCCGGACCGGCCCCCGCAGCTCCTCCTCGCGCAGCTTCGCCCGCAGCTCCTGCTCCGATTCCGACAGCGGCCCGGGCGCGACCGGTGGCGGTACGCCCTGGACGGTCTCGCCCGGCGGCACCGGCGGCTCGTAGTGCGTGGGGGCCGTGCGGGCGGTGAGGGCCGTGGCTCCGATCAGGGCGATCGTGAAGGCGATGGCGGCCCGGGTCCAGAAACGGGCCCGGCGTTCTCCGGCCCGGCGCACGACCAGTGGTTTGGCGGCCCGCAGCCGCTCGATGGAGGCCAGCTCGACCAGCCGCCAGTGGAGCACCTCCGGGTCCGCCAGCTCCGGCAGGCGCTCGGCGACCGCCTGCCGCGCGTGCGCCAGCCGGTTGGCGGCCGCGCGGCTGCTCGCCTCCGTCTCCGCTGCCGTCTCCGGCAGGCCGAGCCCGACACCGTCGTACAGGAGCAGCGTGCGGCGGTACGAGGGCGGCAGCTTCAGCAGGGTGTCCAGCAGGGCGCGGTCGAAGGCGTCGGAGGGCGGCGGCTCGGGATACCGGTGGCGGGGGCGGAACCGGTGCCACGGGGAGAGGGCACAGTCGTAGGCCACCGCCCGCACCCAGCCCGCCGGATCGCGGTCGCGGGCCACCTCGGGCCAGCGCTGCCAGGCGATGTGAAAGGCCCGTTCGACCGACTCCCGCGCCAGCTCGCGGCGGCCGGTCAGCAGGTAGGTCTGCCGGACGAGCGCGGGAGCGCAGAAGGCGTACAGCGCGTCGAAGGCCTGATCGGGCGTCAGGGCGGCGGTCGCATCGTCCGGCCGCAGGACCGTCGCCCGGGCGGGGCGGGAGCGCCGGTCGGTCCCGGTGACGTGGTTGCGACCGGCGACGGCGACGGCGGCCTCGGCGGTCGTGGGGTGGTGGTCCGCGACGGTCGTGTGGCGGTGGTCCGCGACGGTGGTGTGGCGATGGTCGGCGGCGGGGCCGCGGCTCCGGACGCTGCCGGCGGTACGGCCGTGCTCGCCGGCCGAGGCGCGGCTGCGGTGGCCGACGGCGGTACGGTCCTGGTCCGCGGTGGAGGTGCGGCCCCGGTCCGTGGCGGACGGGCGGCCCCGGTTCCGGCCGGAGGCCCGGCCGCGGTCCCCGGCCGAGGCGCGGCCCCGATCGCTCACGTCTGACGTGCCGGGCTCCTCATGAGGCGGTGTCACGTCCGCCTCCGTGCCCAGTGAGTTCAGCAGCTTCGCGTACTTCTCCCCTTTCCGGCCGCGCGGCGTCGAGCGACCGGTCTCCCACCCGCGCACCGTCTCGCTGGTGACGCCCAGCCGGGAAGCCAGCTGAGCCCGCGTCAGCGAGGCGGCCTCGCGCAGGCGTCGGCGCTCCTTGGGCGGCGGGAGCGGGAGGGCAGGGCTCTGTGTCACAGGACGCCCCTCCGTCCAGAAAAGTACATAAACGTATATTGGGCGACACAGCGATGGTTCGCCTGTTACGACGGGAAAGCGCGTGTCGTTGGGAGCATGGCGGGCGTGATCGAGATGACCGCTCGCCGACGTCCGCCGTCGCCCCTGCTCCTCCGGATGCGCGACCGTTCGCCCGGACTGGGCGGCGCCCTCGTGGGTGGTGCGGTCGCGGCGGGCCTCGGGCTCGCGGCGTTCGCCGTGCCGGTGATGCTGCTGTGGATCACCTCGCCGTACCCCGACAGCGGGCCCGGCGGCGCGCTGCACGTGGCGGCGGCGCTCTGGCTGCTGGCCCACGGAGCCGAACTGGTCCGCACCGACACGCTCGCCGGCGTCCCGGCTCCCATGGGCGTCGCGCCGCTGCTGCTGCTCGTGCTGCCTGTGTGGCTGCTGCATCGGGCGGGGCGGGACGCCGCGGACGGCGGGGCGGGGGACGAGGGTGACGGCATCGACGACGGCTTCGCCGAGGACATCGCGGCTGTCGAGGGCCTCGCGATGGTCGCGGGCCTCTCAGCGGTCCCGGGCCTCTCGGCGGTCGCGGGGCCGCCGCTGGTCTCCGTCCGTACCGCCTGGACGGGCGTCGTCCTCGGCTACCTCGCTGTCGCCGCGCCCGCGGCCCTGTACGCCGCGGGCGGTGTGCTGCGGCCGTCGTGGGTGTGGACGGGGGTGTGCCTGCCGCTGGTCGCCGTCCTGGCGGCCGGGGCGGGCGTGTGGTCGGCGTACGGCCGTCCGGCCGGGCCGCTGCGGCGGCTGCTGGGCGTGCTGCCTGCGGGGGTACGGCCGCTGGTCCTCGGGCCGGACGGGCGCCCGGGTACCGCCGCCCGGGCCGCGGCGGCCGGGGTGGCGGTCCTCCTCGGGGGCGGTGCGCTGCTGGTGGCGGTGTCGCTGGTGGGGCACGGGACGGCGGCCCAGGCCGCGTTGCTGCGGCTGACGGAGGGGTGGTCGGGGCGGTTCGCGGTACTGCTGCTCTGTGCGGCCCTCGTGCCGAACGCGGCGGTGTGGGGCGCCGCCTACGCCCTCGGCCCCGGCTTCGCCCTCGGCGCCGGCCATGTCGTCAGCCCGCTGTCCTCCGCGCCGGCTCCGTTCCTGCCGCCGTTTCCGCTGCTGGCGGCGGTGCCGGAGGCGGGGGAGGGGCGGCTGGTGCACTGGGCGGCGGCCGGGGCCGTGCCGATGGTCGCCGGGGTCGTCGTCGGCTGGATCGTGGCGCGGGCGGCGGTATCCGCAGAGCACGGCGGGACGCTGTCGGGCGGCGGGACGCGGCCGGGCGGCGGGCGTGGCGGCGTCTGGCCGCCGGGACGCACCGCCCGTGCCGCCGCCCTGGCGGCCGTGCTGTCCGCGGCCGTACTCGCGGGGCTCGCCGCGCTGGCGGGCGGCCCGCTCGGCGTCACCCTCCTGGCCCGGTTCGGGCCGGTGTGGTGGCAGGTGGGTACGGCGGCACTGGCGTGGCTGATGCTGCTGGCCGTCCCGACGGCGGTGACCGTGCGGTCCTGGCACTGCCGGGCGCCCCAGGCGGACGGGCCGAATATCGGCAGACAGCGGGAAGAGCCGGCCGAGGACAAGCCCCGGCGGAAGGGCTCGCGCCCCGCCCGGGGCTGGTTCACCCGCACCGGAGTCGCCGGAGTCGCCGGAGTCGCCGGGGGCACGGGCGGCGACGCTGCCTCCCCGCTCGACGGGACCGCGAAGCCGAGGACCTCATCCCCGACACCGGAGGTCCCCTACGCGCCCTACGTCCCCTTCGACCAGGACGCCCAGGACCACAACGACCCCCCACTCGAGCCGTACGACTTCCTGCCGCCCGACCCAGCCCCCGAGCCCTACGACGTCCCGCCCCCGCCCGACCCCACCCCCAGGTCGGACACTCCCTGAAGCTGCAGGCCGTCCGTCAGCCGTCCGTGCCCAGGAAGCCCCGCAGTTCCTTTGGCAGAAGCTCCGTGCAGGACTGCTTGGCCTCGTTCGTGAGGGCGTCGTTCATGCACGTGTAGTAGTCGCGGTAGACCATCTGGGCCGTGAACGACGCGGCGACCAGGGCGATGGCGAGGGACGCCGTGACCAGGCCGCTCACCGCGGCCGTCGTCTGGGGGCGGCCCGTCTGCTCGGGGGCCGGGGCGTCCGGGTCGGGCCTGCGGGGCTTGGCGCGCAGGGCGCTGATGCCCCAGTAGAGGGCGAGCGCGCCGAGCAGCAGCGCCACGTACGGCCAGCTGAAGAGGGCGAAGAAGAAGGCCCACATGCCGGAGAGCAGGGCGTAGCGCGCACGGCGCTGGGCGGGATCCGTCGGGTCCCAGCGCGGGTTCGCGCCGCCCTGGGGGCCACCCGGGCCCTCGGGGCCGCCGCCGGGGCGCTCGCCGAAGCCGTCGGAGGAGCGGCCGGGCTGCCGGTCGCTCCACTGCCTGCCCCAGGGTGCGCGGTCGTCCTCGCCGCCCTCCCGGGAGTCGTCGCCCGACGGGCGCCGCGGCTGCCAGGGCCGGTCCGGGGTGCCCTCGGGCGGCGGGGCGAACGGGTTGTCCTCCTGGGACCCGCGCCCTCGCTCGTCGCCGCGGTCGCCGTCCGACGGCGCGTCGGGTGGTGAGCTGGGGCGCTCCCGCAGCAGCACGCTGCCGCGCTCCCCTCCCTGCGCCGACAGCTGGGGGAACGTGAGGAGTCGCAGGCTGCGGTCCGGCATCAAGTGAGCGTCTTCCCGTTGATGAGTAGGAACGAGTTGCTGAGCAGGGATGGGTGGACGGAACCGAACGGTGTCGGACCCGGGCCCGCCACCTCTTGAACGCATCGCGTCCGGACGGCGTTCCCGAACCGGCTCGGCCCAGACGCTACCTTCCGGCCAAGCCCCCGTCCCGTGGGGGCTGCCCGGTGTGCCGGTATCGTTGCCGACGGTCGGCCGGTTCGTAGGCTTCCCCGTATCCGGGGGCGCGAAGCATTCGTATGAATGTACAAACGTCGAGGCCGGTCGAGGACAGACGCTCCCTTCGAGAAAGGCCCCCACCGTGGCCGCCAAGCCCGTGGCCCCGCGCGCCAAGCGCCTCGTCGTGCTGGTCTCCGGATCCGGCACCAACCTGCAGGCGCTGCTCGACGAGATCGACGCCGCCGGTGCGCAGGAGTACGGGGCCGAGATCGTGGCCGTCGGCGCCGACCGTGAGGGCATCGAGGGGCTGGCCCGCGCCGAGCGCGCCGGGCTGCCGACCTTCGTGCGCAAGGTCAGGGACTACGGCAGCCGCGAGGAGTGGGACGACGCCCTCGCCGAGGCCGTCGCCGCCCACGAGCCCGACCTCGTGGTCTCCGCCGGGTTCATGAAGATCGTCGGCAAGGAGTTCCTCGCGCGGTTCGGCGGGCGGTTCGTCAACACGCACCCGGCCCTGCTGCCCAGTTTCCCGGGGGCCCACGGCGTGCGGGACGCGCTCGCATACGGCGCCAAGGTCACCGGCTGCACCGTCCACTTCGTCGACGACGGCGTCGACACCGGACCGATCATCGCGCAGGGCGTGGTCGAGGTCCGGGACGAGGACGACGAGAGCGCTCTGCACGAGCGCATCAAGGAAGTCGAGCGAAGGCTGCTCGTCGAGGTCGTGGGGCGGCTCGCCCGCAACGGCTATCGCATTGAGGGACGAAAGGTAGTTATCCAGTGACCGCCGAGAGCAACAAGCGGCCCCTTCGCCGGGCGCTCGTCAGCGTCTACGACAAGACCGGGCTGGAGGAGCTCGCGCGCGGGCTCCACGAGGCCGGGGTCGAGCTCGTCTCCACCGGCTCCACCGCTGCGAAGATCGCCGCTGCCGGCGTCCCCGTCACCAAGGTCGAGGAGCTCACCGGCTTCCCCGAGTGCCTGGACGGCCGCGTCAAGACGCTGCACCCGCGCGTGCACGCCGGCATCCTCGCCGACCTGCGCCTGGACAGCCACCGCGAGCAGCTCGCCGAGCTGGGTGTCGAGCCGTTCGACCTCGTCGTCGTCAACCTCTACCCGTTCCGCGAGACCGTCGCCTCCGGTGCCTCGCCGGACGAGTGCGTCGAGCAGATCGACATCGGCGGGCCGTCGATGGTCCGCGCCGCCGCCAAGAACCACCCGTCCGTCGCGGTCGTCACCAGCCCGGCCCGCTACGCCGACGTGCTCAAGGCCGTCCAGAACGGCGGCTTCGACCTCGCCACCCGCAAGCGGCTCGCCGCCGAGGCCTTCCAGCACACGGCCGCCTACGACGTCGCCGTCGCCTCCTGGTTCGCCTCCTCCTACGCGCCGGCCGACGAGTCGCGCTTTCCCGACTTCCTCGGCGCCACCTGGGAGCGCGAGCACACCCTGCGCTACGGCGAGAACCCGCACCAGCCGGCCGCGCTCTACGTCTCCCCGGAGGGCGGCGGCCTCGCCCAGGCCGAGCAGCTGCACGGCAAGGAGATGTCGTACAACAACTACACGGACACGGACGCCGCCCGCCGTGCCGCGTACGACCACGCCGAGCCGTGCGTCGCGATCATCAAGCACGCCAACCCCTGCGGTATCGCGGTGGGCGCGGACGTCGCCGAGGCGCACCGCAAGGCGCACGCCTGCGACCCGCTGTCGGCGTTCGGCGGTGTGATCGCGGTCAACCGCCCGGTCAGCAAGGAGATGGCCGAGCAGGTCGCGGAGATCTTCACCGAGGTCATCGTCGCGCCGGACTACGAGGACGGCGCCCTGGAGGCCCTCACCAAGAAGAAGAACATCCGCGTGCTGCGCTGCCCCGACGGGCCCTCCGCCCCGGTCGAGGTCAAGCCCATCGACGGCGGCGCGCTGCTCCAGGTGACCGACCGGCTCCAGGCCGACGGCGACGACCCGGCCAACTGGACGCTGGCGACCGGCGAGGCGCTGGACGCCGACGAGCTCCAGCAGCTCGCGTTCGCCTGGAAGGCCTGTCGCGCGGTGAAGTCCAACGCGATCCTGCTCGCCAAGGACGGTGCCTCGGTTGGCGTCGGCATGGGGCAGGTCAACCGGGTCGACTCCTGCAAGCTGGCGGTGGAGCGGGCCGGGGCCGAGCGGGCCCGGGGCGCGTACGTCGCGTCGGACGCGTTCTTCCCGTTCCCCGACAACATCGACGTCCTGGGCGCCGCCGGCGTCAAGGCCATCGTGCAGCCCGGCGGTTCCGTCCGTGACGAGCTGGTCGTCGAGGCCGCGCAGAAGGCCGGCATCACGATGTACTTCACCGGGACGCGGCACTTCTTCCACTGACGGTGGCGAGCGGGTCGGTGATCGACGCCGACCCGCTCTCCGTACGACTCAGCCGTCGACCTCGTACCGCCCGACCTCCAGGAAGTACCGCAGCTCCTCCGGAGTGCCGTCGATGGCCTCCTCGGCGGCGGCCCTGAGCGCCGCGCTGATGGTCGGGTCGGCCAGGATGCGGGCGATGGCGACGCGGTCGTCCTCGGCCTGGGCGAGGCGGTAGCCGGTCTCCAGGAAGGCGCGCAGGGCCTCCGGGGTGTTCACGTCGAGTGCCTTGCCGGCTTCCCGCTTGACGCCCCGGCCGGAGTCCGGGTCGGCCAGGATGCGGGCGATGGCGACGCGGTCGTCCTCGGCCTGGGCGAGGCGGTAGCCCGTCTTCAGGAACTCCCGCATGTCCTCCACGGTGCCGTCGAGGGCCTCGTTGGCCTCCCTGATGACGCCTCGGCCGCTGTCCTCGTCGGCGATGATGCGCAGGATCGCGATCCGCAGGTCGTCCTCCGACATCTCGTCCACCGGCGTGCCGTCCGTCGCCGCGGTGGCGGTCACGGCGGGGGCCGCCGGAGCCGGGCCGGCGGCGAGGGCCGGGGTCGTGAGCAGGAGGGCCGGTGCCAGGGCGGCGGCGACGATCAGGGCACCGCGGGTGGGTCTCATGCGTGAACCTTCCTGACGAAAAAGGGAGTTGGTGGGGCCGAGTGGTGCCAGGCGGCTGCCTGGGGCCCGGTGCGGACATCTTCACATCGACCGCCGCGCGCGGCAGCTCCCTTTTTCAGGTCGAGGATGTTCAGGTCGAGGAGCGCAGCGCCGCCCATGTGCTGGGGCCGACCTTGCCGTCGGGGTCCAGCCCCTTGGCGCGCTGGAAGCCGCGTACCGCCGTGGCGGTGTCCTTGCCGAACTGGCCGTCCACGCCCGCGCCGCCCACGGCGTAGCCGCGCTTGGCCAGCATGCACTGCACCTGTACGACGCGCTGGCCGCTGTCGCCGCGGCGGGTGAGTTCGGTGCCGGAGTAGTAGGTGCAGTCGGTGAGCCACGGCGGCCTGGCCGGGGCGGTCGGCGTCTTCGGCGGTTCCGTGGCCGACGGCCGGGGCGTCGTCGTCTCCGGTGGGGGAGCAGGGGCGGTCGTGCGGGGGTCGGCCTCGGCCCCGCGGTCCGAAGGGCTGGGCGAGGCGCCCGTCGTCGTCCCCTCGCTCTCCGGGACTCGGCGGGACGGTGTGGGGGAATCCGGGTGGTCGAAGCCCGGCAGGGACGTCCGGTCGTGACCGTCGCCGGTCGCACGGGTCGTGGGCGCGGCGGAGCCGCTGTCGCCGGCCGACGAAGGGCGCGTGACCAGAAAGGCCGTCAGGCCGAGGGCGCACACGGTGAGTACGACGGCGAGGACGGCGTAAGGTTTCAGCCGCCGCCGGGCGGGAGTTCCGGTCGCCGGTGTACTCCCCGCCGCCGCCGACCCGAAGCCCGGCTGCCCCGCTGCTGGTACGCCGGGTGATTGCGCTCCTCCGGGCGGCGCGAGCCCCGGCATCGCAGCCACCGCCGGCCGCACCCGCGGCGCCGGTAACGGACCGTCCCTCAGCGCCTCGCAAGCCCGCTGCCGGGCCAGGATGCGGCTGCCGAGCGGCTCCTGCCAGGAGGCGGACCGGGGCTGTGCCGAGGCCGCGTCCACCAGGTCCTGGGGGCCGGGGCGCAGGGCCGGGTCCTTGGAGAGGCACGCCGTGAGGAGGTCGGCCAGCGCCGGGTCGGCCGTCCGCACCTCGGACATGACCTGCGCGTTGGGCTCCTCCGAGGCGATGCGGTGCAGGACGTCCACGCCGGTGCCGTCGCCGAAGGGGGCGTGCCCGGTGACCGCGTGGACGACCGTGCTCGCGCAGCAGAACACGTCGGAGGCCGTGTCGCAGCGGCCGTCCCTGAGGTACTCGGGGGACATGAAGGCGGGGGTGCCGACGCGGTTGCCGGTCGTGGTGATCGCGCTGGCGTCGGCGGCCTGGGCGATGCCGAAGTCGACGAGGTGTGCGCCCTGTCGGGTCAGGAGAACGTTGGAGGGCTTGAAGTCCCGGTGCACGATCCCGGTCGCGGCCAGCGCGCCGAGCGCCCGCCCGAGATCGGCCACCAGCCGCCAGGCGTCGTCCGGTGGCAGGACACCGCAGTCCCGCACCGCCTCCGCCAGGTTGAGACCGGGTAAGTACACGGTCGCCATCCACAGCAGCTCGCTGTCCGGCTCGAAGCCCGTGCCCAGCAGCTCGGGCGTGTAGGGCGCGCCCACGCGCGCGTGCACGGTGGCCTCCCGCTCGAAGCGCCGTCGGAAGGGCACGTCCTCGGCGTACTCGGGCCGGATGACCTTCACCGCGGCGAGCCCGGGCGTCCCGTCCCCGTGCCGCGCCAGGTAGACCCGTCCCATACCGCCCCTGCCGAGCAGCCCAAGCGGCACGTACGGTCCGACCCGGACCGGATCGGCGGGCCGCAGCGGCACGCAACCGGTCTGCGCGACGGCGTCTGACATGGATCCCCCGGCTGTGGTCCTGGCAGCGATGCCGGAAACGGTACCGGAGGCAGGCCGCCGGCCCGACCTGCCCGGCGCCCGGGCAGTACCTGTGAATTCTGAGGGTCACTTCTTCGCGGCGGGGGTGTACTCCTTGAGGTAGTGGGCGACGCGGGCGGCGTAGTCGCGGTACTTCGGGGGAACACCGCCCGCGTTGTTCACGCTTTTGTACGACGTCCGGTACGCGGCGGCGACCAGCACCCTGCGGTCGCCGCTCAGCCCGGCCTCCAGGCGCGGCTCGGCGAAGCACAGGTAGCGGGCCATGGCCGGGATGGACTCGGAAGGGGTGAGCGGCGGCCTGGGGGTCTCCTTCGCGGGGACGCCGTCGGCACGGATCCACCAGCGCAGGATGCTCGGGGTCCAGCGGGCGATGCCGTACTCGCCCTCCTCGCCCGCGTCCGGGTCGGAGAGACCGGGGTCGAAGTCGCTCTCCACCTTCAGCATCGCGGCGATGAGCGCCGGGGTGATCTCCGGCTGGACGCAGTCGTGGGCCGAGTCGACGATGAGCCGCCGGTAGGTGACCGGGACGCCCTTGTCGGTGCGCAGTTCGGAGGCGCCGTACGTGGCGGGGGACACCTTGCGGGTCTCGCCGGCCTTGTTCCCGCCGTCGTCGCCGGGACCGGCCCAGGTGGCGACGCCGTAGCCGAGGGCGGCGACGGCGGCACCGGCCGCCAGGACCGCGATGGGGCGGGAGCGGCGGCGGGCCGGGCGCAGGCGGGGCAGGCGGAAGGTGCGGTGGCCGGTGCCGGCGGCCGCCCGGACGCGGGCGAGCAGCGTGTCGCCCAAGACGCGGTCCTGGTGGGTGCGGGTCAGGCAGGCGGAGATGATCTGCCGCCAGGCTTCGGGCAGTTCGGGCGACAGACGCAGCTCGTCGGTGCCGCGGGCGTAGGCGGCGGCCGCGTCGCGGCGGGCCGTCGCGGTCGCGCCGGGCAGCGGGAAGGAGCCGGTGAGGACCAGGTGCGCGAGGACACCGAAGGCCCAGATGTCGGCCGACGGGCGGATCCTGCGGCCCCGTTCGCCGATCTCGGTCCACAGGAGCTCGGGCGGGGTGTAGTCAGGCGTGGAGAACGCCGGGGTGTAGGCGTGGGTGCCCTCCAGTTCGGCGGCCATGTTGAAGTCGGCGAGGCGCACCGAACCGTCGTCCATCAGCAGCACGTTGGCCGGCTTCAGGTCGCCGTGCACCCAGCCGGCGCCGTGCAGCTGGGCCAGGCCCTCGCAGATCTGCGCGAGCAGCGCGGGACCCGCCTCGGGCCGGGGATCCGCGGTGAGCAGGGCGGACAGGGAGCCCTTGGCCCGCTCCAGGACGAGGACGGTGGCGCCATCCAGCTCCGGCCGGTCCGGGTCGTCGACCGTCAGCGTCTCGTACATCCGCACCAGGCGCGGCTGCTTCAGCCGCCGGTACAGCTCGACCTCCCGTTCGACCAGCTCGCGCAGATGGGTCAGCCGGCGGGGCGTGGCCGTGCCCGTGGGCAGGAACTTCAGGGCGGCCGTCCGGGGCAGCTCCGTGCTCTCACCGGTGCGCCGGGCCGCGTACACACTGCCGAAGGCGCCGGTCGCGAGGGGCTCGCGCACCTCCCAGACGCCGACCCGGTAGCCCTTCGGCACCGCGACGGCGTAGGGCTCGGTCACCGGGTCACCCGGCCCGGCGGCGGGCCCGCCAGGACGGCCAGGTCGTCCTCGCGGACCAGGTCGAAGCGGAGCGCCAGGGAGACCAGGGACTCCTTCTTGCCGTTGAGCCGCGGGCCGGTGTCCGCGCTCTCCGGGCCCGGCTTGAGGCGCAGTTTCACGGCGAGGTAGTCGATGTTCCACTGCACCGAGGTGCGGGACGCGGCCGGCCAGGTGGGGCGCAAGCGGTCGGCGACCTGGTCGACGGTGGGCAGCGGGGCGTGCGGGGCGCCGCGCAGGCGCGGTTCGCACAGGGCGGCCAGGACCGCGAAGTAGCGCTTGGTGCGGTCGAGGGAGAAGGCCGGTGCGGTCGTGGCGCCGTCGAGGCCGCCCGTGCCGCTCAGGTAGTCGTGGCGCGGCGCCCACACCTGGAGCGCCAGCAGGTCGCCGGCGGCGGGCAGCACGATCCGCGAGAACTCGAAGGGGATCGGCGCGTCCAGCCGCCCGGGCGCGATCTTGACGTGCTCGCCCGCGCCCTCCGGGTTCTCCACCACGTAGGTCTGTTCGCGGCTGAGGTTGCTGAGGATCCAGAAGGCGCCCTGCGCGGTGATCTCACCGGCCCGGCGGGAGACTCCGTCGTGGGTGATGCGCAGGTCGTTGCCGTGTGCGGAGCGGCCGAACGTGAGGCGTTCGCCGGGCGCGAGTCTGATCTGGCCGAGGTTTCGCTCGTCCTCCGTGGTCGGCGGAGGTACCACGATGATGCTGTACAAGGTGCTCTCCCGTGCCTGACAGCTATGGACGTCAGACTAGGGCGACGCACCAGGGCCGTGCCCCCCTCGAACGGGTGAGACACGGCCCTTGGATGTGATTGGCGCGAACTGTTCCGCCCGCCGCGTCCGTTCAGTAACGGGGGCGGTTGAACCAGGCCTTGCCGTTGGCGTTGCCGACGAACACCGCGACCAGGATGGCCAGGACGGTGTGCACCAGGCCCACGAGGATGAACGGGTAGATGCCGAGGACGGCGGTGATGATGGCGAAGACCAGGATGGTCACGCGGACGCCGTTGCCGCCGTTGTTGAACTTCGTCGCCAGGACGGCCGCGAACACCAGCCAGGCCAGGCCGAACACCACGTAACCCCAGATCACGCCGGTCGACTGGCCGACCAGGTCCTGGAAAGCGGTGTTGTCCTGGAGGGCCTCGTCGTCCTTCGCGGAGTTGAGGGCGGCGGCGGCGAAGGCGAATATGGCCACGCCGATGACCTGCAGACCGACGATGACCCACATCATCACGCGGGCCGCGCCCACGGAGCCCGGCATCGTCGTCGGCGCGGCGGGGCCGCCGTACTGGGACACCGGAGGGGCCTGCGGGTAGCCGTACCCGGGCGCCTGCCCCTGCTGCTGCGGGTAGCCGTAGCCCTGCTGCTGCGGCTGCTGCGGCTGCTGCGGCTGTCCCTGCGGGGCGCCGTAGGGATTGTTCGGGTCGCCGTAGCTCATGGGGGCTTTCCTCCGTTGGTCCGAGTGCGGGGACGACGCGTGGCATCCGCACGGAGGAGAGTTCTTCAGACAGCGACCGTCCCCCCGTTGAGCTGCCCGCGGCACTTGTCAGGTCATCGTTCTTCACCAGTGACGGGCTTGTCCAGCCGCATTCCCGATGTGTTGTGCAAGTGCAACATCACTGATCATGGGCGGATACGAGGGGAGGGGCCCCGCGGTGCCCGTATTGCGGCCGGATTGGAACCGTGGGCGGGTCATCCGCGAGGATGGGGTCATGACCGCCCAGATTCTCGATGGCAAGGCCACCGCAGCCGCGATCAAGTCCGACCTGACCGCCCGCGTGGCGGCGCTGAAGGAGAAGGGCGTCACGCCCGGCCTCGGCACGATCCTGGTCGGGGAGGACCCCGGCAGCCAGAAGTACGTCGCCGGCAAGCACCGTGACTGTGCGCAGGTCGGCATCGCCTCCATCCAGCGCGAGCTGCCGGCCACGGCGACGCAGGAGGAGATCGAGGCGGTCGTCCGGGAGCTGAACGAGGACCCGGCCTGCACGGGTTACATCGTGCAACTGCCGCTGCCCAAGGGCATCGACGAGAACCGCATCCTGGAGCTGATGGACCCGGACAAGGACGCGGACGGCCTGCACCCGATGAACCTCGGCCGTCTGGTCCTGAACGAGCCGGCCCCCCTGCCCTGCACCCCCAACGGTGTGCTGACCCTCCTGCGTCGCTACGGCGTGGAGATCAAGGGCGCGGAGGTCGTGGTCGTCGGCCGGGGTGTGACCATCGGCCGGCCGATGCCGCTGCTGCTGACCCGGCGCAGCGAGAACGCGACCGTGACCCAGTGCCACACCGGCACGCGTGACCTGTCGGCGCACCTCAAGAGTGCGGACATCATCATCGCCGCGGCGGGTTCCGCCCATCTGATCCGCGCCGAGGACGTCAAGCCGGGCGCGGCCGTCCTCGACGTCGGCGTCTCCCGCAGCGCCGAGGGCAAGATCGTGGGCGACGTCCACCCCGACGTGGCCGAGGTCGCCGGCTTCATCTCCCCGAACCCCGGCGGAGTTGGCCCGATGACCCGTGCCCAGCTGCTCGTCAACGTGGTCGAGGCGGCGGAGCGCAGTGTCGGCTGAACGGAACGCGGCGAGCGCGGCGAGCGCGGCGGGCACGGGCAGCGCCTCGGACGCCGGGGACGCGGAGAGCGCCCCGGCCGTCACAGGAGCGCAGACCGTGCACGGTGAGCCCGACGCGCCCACTGTGGTCGATGACGCCGATGCCGAGGTGCGCGACGAGGACGGCGATCTCACCGTGCGGGATCCCGTCAGTGCCCCCGATGCCGAGGGGCGGCCGCGGCGGGTCACCCGGCGGTTTCCGTTGTTCACCAAGGACACCGCGCGGCCCGAGGGCGGCGGCCGGGCCGCGCCCGGGGACGCGTTCGCGCCGGCGCGGCAGTGGCCCGTCCTCGCCGTGCTGGGGCTGGTCGGACTCGGGCTGCTCGTGACCGCGTTCGGGCAGTTCCGGCTCGGGACGCTGCTGATCGGCATCGCCCTGCTGGGCGGTGGCGCGATGCGCTGGCTGCTGCCGGACGTCGGTATGCTCGCCGTCCGCTCCCGGTTCACGGACATCGTCACGTACGGCGTCATGGGACTGGCGATCGTCCTGCTGGCGATGATGGCGCAGCCGGAGCCCTGGCTCCAGATCCCGTTCCTGAAGGACACACTGCACTTCACGGTCACCAGCGAGTGACGTGACGGCGGTCCGTCCTCTCCCCCGAGGAAGGACGGGCCGCCGTCACGGCCCACCCTCCTGCACGGCGAACGGCCTGTTCAACGGCTGTCAGTGCGCTGTGGCACGGAAGTGACGGTTCCGGTACGTCCGCAGGGAGATTCGGCATGAAGTGGTGCAAGGACGGGTTCGGCATGGACAATCGGGACGGTCCGGGGTGTATCACGCGCGGGTCCTGTGCTTCCGTGCGCCCCCGGTCAGGGAACTGAGATCCTGGGTGGGCGCATCCCTGTGGGTAGCCACAACGGGGACTCGGCCGAGGCCGCCAACGCGCGGGGGCGTACAGCGCGGGAAACAACAGCACGTACCGGGGGGAAGAGGGGGACGCAATGCCTCGTTGGAGGGCCTTGCCGGATGAGCTCGATCCGCAGATCAGGGAGTTCACCAGCCAGCTGCGCAGACTCGTGGACCGCAGCGGTCTGAGCATCGCGTCGGTGGCGGACCGCACGGGCTACAGCAAGACGTCGTGGGAGCGTTATCTGAACGGCCGGCTGCTCGCGCCCAAGGGCGCGATCGTGGCGCTGGCCGAGGTCACCGGGACCAACCCGCTGCACCTCACCACGATGTGGGAGCTCGCCGAGCGCGCCTGGAGCCGCTCGGAGATGCGGCACGACATGACGATGGAAGCCATACGGATCTCCCAGGCGCGCGCCGCGCTGGGTGAGTTCGGCGGGCAGGACTTCGGGAGTCCGCAGGCCGGTGCCAAGGGCGACGGCAAGGCGGCCGCCGCGGGCGGTGGCGGGGCGGGCCGCCGAAGCGGCAGCGCCACGGTGACGCCGGGGATCGCGGGCCCGGCGGGCGTCGCCCCGACCGTGCCGCCGCAGCCGACGGCGCCCGAGGTGCAGGACTCCACCGGCAGCGACGGGACCGGGGTCAACTCGTGGGGAGTGGCCGGGTACCAGGGGCCGGCCCAGGGCCGCGGGCGCACCGCCGGCGCGGGGCCCGGTACCACCCGGATGCCGGGCGTCGGGCCGGACGCGTACGGCACGCCGCCGCGGGACGCGGTCCCGGCGGGCGTGGGAGGTGCCGGCGGCACGGGCGGCTCCGGTGGGTCCGGGCGCTCCGGCAGCTCTGCCGGGAAGCGGCGGACCGCGACGTTCGTCGCGGGAGTCGTGGGTGTGCTCGTGGTGATCGCCGGCGCGTTCTACCTCACCGGTGGCGGTGGCGACGACGAGGCCAAGGGCGGCACGAAGTCGCCCTCGCCGAGCGCCACCACGAACCAGGAGCTGCCGCCCGGCGTGAAGTGCAGCGGCGACAGCTGCACCGGCAAGGACGCGGAGAACATGGGGTGCAGTGGTGATCTGGTGACCACGGCCCGGACCGCGACCGTCGGCACGACCGTCGTCGAGGTCCGCTACAGCGAGACCTGCAAGGCGGCCTGGGGCCGTATCACCCAGGCCGCCCAGGGCGACGAGGTCCAGATCAGCGCGGGCAAGGCGAAGCAGACCGGCAGCATCACGGCCACCGGCGACGCCATCGCGTACACCCCCATGGTCTCGGTCAAGAACGCCACCGACGCCAAGGCCTGCGCCACCCTGGCCTCCGGCCGGCAGGGCTGCACGGAGTAGGGGGACGAACGCCTGCCATCCGGCGGGGCGTCAGGGTTCTGGCCGCTGGCTGTGCTCTGTGCGCCGCGGGCCCGGTCGCGCCTGGTCGCAGTGGCGGACACCGGGCGGAGGAACCGGCGGCAGAAACGGGCGCGGAAGGAATTTTGGTGAGGGTGGCATGCGCGCCGGAATCGGGGGCACGCGAACCGTACCCCCACGGGAGTCCGGCTTGGTCGGTTCCCCCCCGGCGGCCGCCTTCGTCCTCCTCTCCCGGACGGGCGGCCGCCTTTTGTTCGGGTGTCGGGTGGGTTGTGGGGTGGGCCACACCGACCCGGCCGTGCGGGATCCCGGATGCGCGATAGCCTGACCGCTGGATGGATCTCTTGACGCCAAGAGATCGATCAAACGTCCGGGGCAGGGACGCCCCACCGCCAGCTGTCATACGGAGAACGCCATGACCCGCACTCCCGTGAACGTCACCGTCACCGGCGCGGCCGGCCAGATCGGTTACGCCCTGCTCTTCCGCATCGCCTCCGGTCAGCTGCTCGGCGCGGACGTGCCGGTGAAGCTGCGCCTGCTGGAGATCACGCCCGCCCTGAAGGCGGCGGAGGGCACGGCCATGGAGCTGGACGACTGCGCGTTCCCGCTCCTGCAGGGCATCGACATCACGGACGACCCGAACGTCGCCTTCGACGGCACGAACGTGGGCCTGCTCGTCGGCGCCCGCCCCCGCACCAAGGGCATGGAGCGCGGCGACCTGCTGGAGGCCAACGGCGGCATCTTCAAGCCGCAGGGCAAGGCCATCAACGACCACGCCGCGGACGACGTCAAGGTCCTCGTCGTCGGCAACCCGGCCAACACCAACGCGCTCATCGCCCAGGCCGCCGCGCCGGACGTACCCGCCGAGCGGTTCACGGCCATGACCCGTCTGGACCACAACCGCGCCCTGACCCAGCTCGCGAAGAAGACCGGCTCCACGGTCGCCGACATCAAGCGGCTCACCATCTGGGGCAACCACTCCGCCACCCAGTACCCGGACATCTTCCACGCCACGGTGGCCGGCAAGAACGCCGCCGAGGTCGTCAACGACGAGAAGTGGCTGGCCGAGGACTTCATTCCGACCGTCGCCAAGCGCGGCGCCGCCATCATCGAGGCCCGCGGTGCCTCCTCGGCCGCGTCGGCCGCCAACGCCGCGATCGACCACGTCTACTCCTGGGTCAACGGCACCGTCGACGGCGACTGGGTTTCGATGGGTATTCCGTCGGACGGTTCGTACGGCGTCCCGGAGGGCCTCATCTCCTCCTTCCCGGTCACCTGCAAGGACGGCAAGTACGAGATCGTCCAGGGCCTGGAGATCAACGAGTTCTCCCGCGCCCGGATCGACGCCTCCGTCAAGGAGCTCGAGGAGGAGCGCGAGGCGGTCCGCGGCCTCGGCCTCATCTGACCGGAGCCTCTCCGCGTTCACGCGCAGGCCCCGTACCGGTTCCCTCCGGTACGGGGCCTGCGGGCTGTCCGGCGCCCTTCCGCGAGCCCTGTACCCGGTGATCACCCCCGTTCCGTGCCCCCCTTTGCCCCTGATTGCCCGCATCTCCAGTGACACAGCGCACTTTCGGCCATGGATCGCGCATGCATCGAGGGGAGGAGGGCAGGCGCTCTCGGTCTCTTAGTGACACATGTGTGACACAGGGGCGCTGATCAGGAACGGAAGGCGAAAGCGATCATGGCGGAAAGCAACGAACTGCAGGCGCGCAGCACCATCCACGCGGGAGGGGAATGGCGTGCGGCCGTCTCCGGCGCCACGCGCGAGATCCTCGACCCCGCGGACGCCCTGCCGTTCGCCGTGGTCGCGGAGGGCGACGAGAAGGACACCGATCTGGCGATCGCCGCCGCCCGGCGCGCCTTCGACGAGGGGGAGTGGCCGCGGACGCCCGTCGGGGAGCGGGCCGCGCTGCTGCGGCGGGTCGCCGACCTGCTCGTGCGCGACCGCGAGCAGCTCGGGCTGCTGGAGAGCCGCGACGCGGGCAAGACCGTCGAGGAAGGGCGCGTCGACATCGACTGCGTCGCCGACGCCTTCCGGTACTTCGCCGACCTGGTGGCCGGCGAGTCGCCCGGCCGGGTCGTGGACGCGGGCTCGCCCGACATCCACAGCGTCGTCGTGCACGAGCCCATCGGCGTCTGCTCGATGATCACCCCCTGGAACTACCCGCTGCTCCAGGCCAGCTGGAAGATCGCCCCGGCCCTGGCCGCCGGCAACACCTTCGTCATCAAGCCGAGCGAGATCACCCCGATGACGACCATCGCGCTGATCGAGCTGCTCGTCGAGGCCGGACTGCCCGCCGGGGTCGCCAACATCGTCACCGGGCCGGGCCATTCGGTCGGCGCCCGGCTCTCCGAGCACCCCGACGTCGACCTGGTCTCCTTCACCGGCGGCCTGATCAGCGGCACCAAGGTGGCCCAGGCCGCCGCGCCGACCGTGAAGAAGGTCGCCCTCGAACTCGGCGGCAAGAACCCCAACGTGGTCTTCGCCGACGCCTGCGCCACCGACGAGGACTTCGACACCGCCGTCGACCAGGCCCTCAACGCCGCCTTCATCCACAGCGGCCAGGTCTGCTCGGCCGGCGCCCGCCTCATCATCGAGGAGTCCGTGCGGGACCGTTTCGTCACCGAACTCGCCCGCAGGGCCGAGAAGATCCGCCTCGGCCGCGGCACCGAGGACGGCGTCGAGTGCGGCCCGCTGGTCTCCGAGCAGCAGCGCGCCAAGGTCGAGATGTACGTCGAGTCCGCCCTGAAGGAGGGCGCGGTGCTGCGCTCCGGCGGCAAGCGCCCCGAGCCGTCCCCCGAGCGCCCGGAGAGCGGCTACTTCTACGAGCCGACCGTCCTCGACCACTGCCACCGCGAGATGCGCGTCGTGCGGGAGGAGGTCTTCGGGCCGGTCCTCACCGTCGAGACCTTCAATACCGAGGACGAGGCCGTCGCCCTCGCCAACGACACCGAGTACGGCCTCGCGGGCGGCGTCTGGACCACCGACGCGGGCCGCGCCCGGCGCGTGGCCGGCCGGCTGCGGCACGGCACGATCTGGATCAACGACTTCCACCCCTACCTGCCGCAGGCGGAATGGGGCGGTTTCGGCAAGAGCGGAGTGGGCCGCGAACTCGGCCCGGCCGGCCTCGCCGAGTACCGCGAGACCAAGCACGTCTACCAGAACCTCGCGCCGAAGCCCGTGCGCTGGTTCGCGGGCTGACTCCCCGCCCAGGGCCACCCTCCTCCCTCCGAGCCCCGTCCCTTCGTCCCCTCTGGTTCATCCCCTCTGGAGCAAGCACGCCATGTCCCACAACCATGAGTACGACTATGTCGTGATAGGCGGCGGAACAGCCGGTTCCGTCATTGCCTCCCGCCTGACCGAGAACCCCGACGTCTCCGTCGCCGTCATCGAGGGCGGCCCCAGCGACGTCGGCCGCGACGACGTGCTGACCCTGCGCCGCTGGATGGGCCTGCTGGGCGGCGAGCTCGACTACGACTACCCCACCACCGAGCAGCCACGCGGAAACTCGCACATCCGGCACAGCCGGGCCCGGGTCCTCGGCGGCTGCTCCTCGCACAACACGCTGATCGCGTTCAAGCCGCTGCCCGCCGACTGGGACGAGTGGGAGGCCGCCGGCGCCAAGGGCTGGGGCGCGGTGCAGATGGAGGCGTACTTCGCGCGCCTGCTCAACAACATCGTCCCGGTCGACGAGCAGGACCGGAACGCCATCGCCCGCGACTTCGTCGACGCGGCCCAGGAGGCGCTCGGCGTGCCGCGCGTGGAGGGCTTCAACCAGAAGCCGTTCACCGAGGGCGTCGGCTTCTTCGACCTCGCCTACCACCCCGAGAACAACAAGCGGTCCTCGGCGTCGGTGGCGTATCTGCACCCGGTGATGGACGAACGCCCCAACCTGACGATCCTGCTGGAGACCTGGGCGTACAAGCTGGAGCTGGAGGGCAACCGCGCCACGGGCGTGCACGTGCGCACCAAGGACGGCGAGGAGATCCTCGTCAAGGCGCGGGGCGAGGTCCTGCTGTGCGCCGGCGCCGTCGACTCGCCCCGGCTGCTGATGCACTCCGGCATCGGCCCGAAGTCGGACCTGGAGAAGCTCGGCATCCCCGTCACGCACGACCTGCCGGGCGTCGGCGAGAACCTGCTCGACCACCCCGAGTCGGTCATCGTCTGGGAGACCAACGGCCCCATCCCGGAGAACTCCGCGATGGACTCGGACGCGGGCCTGTTCGTGCGCCGCGACCCCGAACTGCCGCACCCCGACCTGATGTTCCACTTCTACCAGATCCCCTTCACGGACAATCCGGAGCGACTGGGCTACCAGCGACCGGAGTTCGGCGTCTCGATGACCCCGAACATCCCCAAGCCCAAGAGCCGCGGCCGGCTGTACCTGACCAGCGCCGACCCCGAGGTCAAGCCCGCCCTGGACTTCCGCTACTTCACCGACGAGGACGACTACGACGGCAAGACCCTCGTCGACGGCATCAGGATCGCCCGCGAGATCGCCAAGACCGAACCCCTGGCCGGCTGGCTCAAGCGCGAGGTGGCCCCCGGCCCGGACGTCACCGGCGACGAGGAGCTCGGCGAGTACGCCCGCAAGGTCGCCCACACCGTCTACCACCCCGCCGGCACCTGCAAGATGGGCGACGCCGACGACCGGCTGGCCGTCGTCGACCCCGAGCTGCGCATCCGCGGCCTGGAGGGCATCCGCATCGCCGATGCCTCCGTGTTCCCCACGATGACCACCGTGAACCCGATGATCGGCGTGCTCATGGTCGGGGAGCGTGCCGCCGAGCTGATCGGTGGTGGTGCCAAGTGACCGCGACCCTCGAACCCCCCACGGAGCAGACCATGGACACGACCCCCGTCTTCTCGGTGGAGGGCCTGTGGAAGGTGTTCGGCCCCAAGGCCGACCGCGTTCCGGGCGACCCCGAGCTCACCGCCCTCGACCCCGCCGAACTGCGCGCCCGCACCGGCTGCACGGCCGCCGTCCGGGACGTCAGCTTCGACGTGCGCAAGGGCGAGGTCTTCGTCGTCATGGGCCTGTCCGGCTCCGGCAAGTCCACGCTGGTGCGCTGTCTGACCCGGCTGATCGAGCCGACCGCCGGCACCATCGCCATCGACGGCGAGGACGTCCGCGCCATGGACCGTTCCCGGCTGCGCGAACTGCGCCGCCACCGCGCCGCCATGGTCTTCCAGCACTTCGGCCTGCTGCCGCACCGCACGGTCATCGACAACGTCGCCTACGGCCTGGAGATCCAGGGCATGGGCAAGGCCGAGCGGCGTGAGCGGGCCGCCGAGGTCGTCGCCAAGGTCGGCCTGGAGGGTATGGAACAGCGCCGTCCCGGCCAGCTCTCCGGCGGCCAGCGGCAGCGCGTCGGCCTCGCCCGCGCCCTCGCCGTCGACCCCGAAGTCCTTCTGTTCGACGAACCGTTCAGCGCGCTCGACCCGATGATCCGGCGCGACATGCAGGAGGAGGTCGTCCGGCTGCACCAGGAAGAGGGCCGCACGATGGTCTTCATCACCCACGACCTCCAGGAGGCCCTGAAGCTGGGCGACCGCATCGCCCTGATGCGCGACGGCCGGGTCGTGCAGCTCGGCACGCCCGAGGAGATCGTCGGCTCGCCCGCCGACGACTACGTCCGCGAGTTCGTCCGGGACGTCCCGCGCGAGCAGGTCATGACCGTCCGTACGGCCATGCGCCGCCCCTCCGCCGACCAGGACGGCAGCGGACCGGCGGTCCGGCCCGAGGCGACGGTCTCCGAGGCCATCGAGGCGGTCGCCCGCGCCGGCGCACCGGCCCGTGTCATGGACAAGGGCCGCTGCGTGGGCGTGGTCGACTCCGACACCCTGCTCGGCGTCGTCGCCGGCACGGAGCAGCCCGCCCCGCCGGGGACCGAGCAGCCCAAGGAGGCGGTGTGATGGCGACGATCACCGCGTCCCCGCCGCGTATCGGCCTGCCCGGCCTCCTCAAGCGCCCGGCCGTCCGCAAGCTTCTCTTCCTGGCCCTCGCGGCCGCGATCCTCGTCCCGCTGGCGAACGCCCGCTGGGCGAGCGGCACCTGGCCGAGCGCCCTGACCGTCGACTTCTCCGAGCCGCTCGCCAAGGCCAGCGACTGGATCATCGACAACCGCGACAGCCACCCGCTGTTCCTGTACTTCCTCGGCCACGTCAGCAATGTCGTCGTCATCGCCGTACGGGCCGTCTACCTCACCCTCCTCGCCATCGGCTGGGCGGGCGTCACGGCCCTGGGCGCGCTGGTCGCCTGGCGCGTCGCGGGCGTGCGGCTCGCCCTCGGTACGGGCACCGCGTTCCTGGCCTGCGGCCTGCTCGGCATGTGGGTGCCGACCATGCAGACGCTCGCCCTGATGGTCGTCGCGGTCGTCGCGTCGGTCGTGGTGGGCCTGCTGCTCGGGCTCGCCGCCGGGTTGTCCGACCGGATGGACCGCGTCCTGCGCCCTGTCCTGGACACCATGCAGGTACTCCCGGCCTTCGCCTACCTGCTGCCGGTCGTGCTGATCTTCGGTATCGGCGTCCCGGCGGCCGTCCTGGCCACCGTCATCTACGCCGCCCCGCCCATGGCCCGGCTGACCTCGCTCGGGCTGCGCGGCGCCGACAAGGAGGTGCTGGAGGCCGTCGCGTCGCTCGGTTCCACCGCACGCCAGCGGCTGCTGACCGCCCGTCTCCCGCTGGCCCGCAAGGAACTCCTCCTCGGCGTCAACCAGACGATCATGATGGCGCTGTCCATGGCCGTCATCGCGGCCGTCATCGGCGCGGGCGGTCTCGGTGACCGCGTCTACCAGGCGCTGGCCTCGGTCGACGTGGGCGCCGCGCTCGCCGCCGGTATCCCGATCGTGCTGCTGGCCGTCGTCCTGGACCGCGTCACGGGCGCGGCGGGGGAGCGGCTCGGCGCCGAACCGGAGCCCCGGCGCGGGCTCGGTTGGCTGTACGCCCTGGTCGGTGTCGTCGCCGTGGCGGTCGCCGGGCGTCTCGCGGGCCGGCTCGACTGGCCCGACTCCTGGGTCGTCGGCATCGCCGAGCCCGTCAACCGCGTGGTCGACTGGATGACCGCGCACCTCTACTCGGGTGTCCCCGTGATCGGCGGCACCGCCGACTGGGCGGGCCACTTCACCACCTGGGTGCTCGACCCGATGCGTGACGGCCTGCAGGGGCTGCCCTGGTGGTCGGTCCTGCTGATCGTCGCCGCGCTGGCCTGGGTGATCGGCACCTGGCACACCGCGCTGACCGCCGTCCTCGCCATGGCCGCGATCGGCGCGCTCGGCGTCTGGAAGCCGTCCCTCGACACGCTGTCGCAGGTCCTCGCCGCCGTCGCCGTCACCCTCGTCGTGGGCCTCGCCACCGGCATCGCGGCGGCCCGCAGCGACCGCCTGGAGCGGATGCTGCGCCCGGTCCTGGACGTCTTCCAGACGATGCCGCAGTTCGTCTACCTGATCCCGGTCGTCGCCCTGTTCGGCGTCGGCCGCGCCCCGGCCGTCGCGGCCGCGATCGTGTACGCGCTCCCGGCCGTCGTCCGCATCACCACCCAGGGCCTGCGCCAGGTCGACCCGGCCGCCCTGGAGGCCTCCGGCTCGCTCGGCGCGACCAGCTGGCAGCAACTGAAGCAGGTCCAGCTCCCGCTGGCCCGCCCGGCCCTGCTGCTCGCCGTCAACCAGGGCCTCGTCCTGGTCCTCGCCGTCGTCGTCATCGGCGGCCTGGTCGGCGGTGGCGCGCTCGGCTACGACGTCGTCTTCGGCCTCGCCCAGGGCGACCTGGCGACCGGTCTGGTGGCCGGCGCGGCGATCGTCTGCCTCGGCCTGATGCTCGACCGGGTGACGCAGCCCACCGAACGCCGCGCGAAGAAGGGAGCGTGACATGCGATTCCGTACCTCCGCCGCGGTCGCCGCGGTGAGCTCCCTGGCGCTGCTCACCGGCTGCGGCGCCGCCGACATGACCAAGCAGGCCTCGCCCTTCGCCAACGCCCAGGGCGCGAAGACCGTGACCCTCTCCGTGCAGTCCTGGGTGGGCGCCCAGGCCAACGTGGCCGTCGCCCAGTACATCCTGGAGCACGAGCTGGGCTACCGCGTCGACACCGTCCAGGTCGACGAGGTGCCCGCCTGGGACGCCCTCAGCCAGGGCCGCGTCGACGCGCTCCTGGAGGACTGGGGCCACCCCGAGCAGGAGCAGCGGTACGTCAAGGACAAGAAGACGATCACCGCCGGCGGTGAACTCGGCGTCACCGGCCACATCGGCTGGTTCGTGCCGACGTACCTCGCCAAGCAGCACCCGGACATCACCAACTGGAAGAACCTCAACAAGTACTCCCACCTGTTCCGCACCCCGGAGAGCGGAGACAAGGGCCAGCTGATGGACGGTTCGCCGTCCTACGTCACCAACGACAAGGCGCTGGTGAAGAACCTGAAGCTGGACTACCAGGTGGTGTTCGCCGGGTCCGAGGCCGCACAGATCACGCAGATGCGGCAGTTCGCCAAGGAGAAGAAGCCCTTCCTCACCTACTGGTACACGCCGCAGTGGCTCTTCAAGAAGGTCCCCATGACCGAGGTGAAGCTGCCGCCGTACAAGGAGGGCTGCGACGCCGACCCGGAGAAGGTCGCCTGCGCCTATCCGCACACGCCGCTGCAGAAGTACCTGAACTCGGGCTTCGCCAAGAACGGCGGCAAGGCGGCGGCCTTCCTGAAGAAGTTCAAGTGGACGACCGAGGACCAGAACGAGGTCTCCCTGATGATCGCCGACAAGAAGATGACGCCGGAGGACGCGGCGAAGAAGTGGGTGGACAGCCACAAGTCCACGTGGAAGAAGTGGCTGTCCTGAGCGTCCCTACGGTCGCAGCCCGGCGGCGATCTCCCGCAACGCGCGGGCGGCCCGCCGCTGGAGCCCCGGCCCGAAGGTGATCCGGGTGGCCCCTCGCGCGCCGAGTTCGGCGGGCGTGGGGCCACCCTCGGTCCGGGCACCCACGTTGATCGGTCCCTGGATGCCGGCCCGCAGCAGCGGCAGCACCTCCGGCGGGGCCCCGATCGGGTAGACGCAGTCGGCGCCTGCGGCGACGTACAACGCGGCCCGCTCCACGGCCTGTTCGGGATCGGCGACCCCGCAGGCGAAGGTGTCCACGCGCGCGTTGACGAAGAGCCGGTCGCCGGCCGCCTCCCGCACCTCGGCCAGCCAGTCGGCGTGCGCACGGGGATCCTTGAGCACCCCGCCCTCGGAGTCCTCCAGGTTGCAGCCCACCGCCCCGGCCTCCAGCAGCCGCTCCACGAGCTCCTTCGGCGCGAGCCCGTACCCGCCCTCCACGTCCGCCGACACCGGCACGTCGACGGCCCGGACGATCCGGGCGACGGCCGCGAACATCTCGTCGGCGGGGACCTGCCCGTCCTCGTGGCCGAGGGAGGCGGCGACCCCGGCACTGGGCGTGGCGAGCGCCGGGAACCCGGCCTCGGCGAACACCCGGGCACTGGCCGCGTCCCACGGCCCGGGCAGCACGAGGGGATCGCCGGGCGCCCGGTCGTGGTGCAGGGCGCGGAACATCTCGGCCTTGCTCATGGCGTGTAACCTCCCGGCGGAATCCGGCGGCTGACCATCATCCGGTTCCAGTTGTTGATGGCGACGACCAGGCCGATCAGATGGGCGAGCCCGGCCTCGTCGAAGTGCTTGGCGGCCTGCTCGTACACCTCGTCCGGCACGAAACCGTCCGTCAAAACCGTCACGGCCTCCGTCAGCGCCAGCGCGGCCCGCTCCCGCTCGTCGAAGACGTCCCCGGCCTCCTTCCACGCGGCCAGCAGATCGAGCTGCTTCTCCCCGACCCCGGACTCGCGGGCGATCGCGAGGTGCATGTCGAGGCAGAACGCGCAGTGGTTGAGCTGCGAGGCGCGGATCACGACGAGTTCGGCCAGGGCCGGGTCGCCCAGGCCCTGCTTGGCGGCCTTGCCGAGCGCGGACATGGCCCGGGCCACCGCCGGGTCCAACAGCCCGGTCCGGACCGTCACTTGTACTGGCCCGGCTGGTAGTGCCCCGGCGTCATCCGGCAGGTCACCCCGAACCGGTTCCAGGCGTTGATCGCCGTGATCGCGGCGATCAGCTGCGACAGCTCGGCCTCGTCGAAGTGCGCGGCCGCGTTCTCGTACACCTCGTCCGGCACGAAACCGTCCGTCAGGACCGTCACGGCCTCCGTCAGCTCCAGGGCCGCGAGCTCCTTCGGGGTGTAGAAGTGCCGCGACTCGTCCCAGGCGCTGAGCTGCACGATCCGCTCGACGCTCTCGCCCGACGCGAGGGCGTCCTTGGTGTGCATATCGATGCACAGGGCGCAGTGGTTGATCTGCGAGGCGCGGATCTTCACCAGCTCGTACAACGTGTGGTCGAGGCCCTGCCGGGCGGCCATGTCCAGCCGGACCATCGCCTTGTAGACCTCGGGCGCGTGCTTGGCCCACTCCAGGCGGGCGGGCTGCTCGGGGGCGTGCTCCACAGTCGTCGTGCCGGTCGTGTCATCGCTGTGCGTGGTCGTCATGCCCTCGATCCTAGGGAGCAAGCAGCCCAGGGGTATGGTCCACTTTCATGGCGGATCAATGGGCCACTCTGGGCATCGACCTGCACCTGGAGCCGACCGGCCCGGGCCTGCGGCGGGGGTTGACCGACGCCCTGCGCGAGGCGGTGCGCTCGGGCCGGCTGGCCCCCGGCACCCGGCTGCCCTCCTCCCGAGCGCTCGCCGCCGACCTGGGCATCGCCCGCAACACGGTCGCCGACGCCTATGCCGACCTGGTCGCCGAGGGCTGGCTCACCGCCCGCCAGGGCTCGGGGACCCGGGTCGCCGACCGGACGGTGGTCCCGCCGGCCGGCGCGGCACCCCACGCCCGCGCACGCAGCCGCCCCGTCTACGACCTGCGCCCCGGCAGCCCCGACCTCGCGTCCTTCCCGCGCGCGCAGTGGCTCAAGGCGGCCCGCCGCGCCCTCACCGCGGCCCCCTACGACGCGCTGGACTACGGCGACCCCCGTGGCCGCCCCGAGCTGCGGGCCGCCCTCGCCGGCTACCTCTCCCGGGCCCGGGGCGTGCGCGCCGACCCCGAACGGATCGTGGTGTGCGCGGGGTTCGCGCACGGCCTGAAGCTGCTCGGCACGGTCCTGCGGGCGCGCGGGGCACGGACGGTCGCCGTCGAGTCGTACGGGCTCGATGTGCACCGGAGGATCCTGGCGGCGTCCGGCCTGCGCACGGTCCCGCTGCCCTTCGACCGGCTGGGCACCGACCCCGGCGCGTTGTCCGCCGCCGACGCGGTCCTCCTCACCCCCGCCCACCAGTTCCCCATGGGTGTTCCCCTGCACCGCGACCGCCGCGCGGCCGTCGTGGACTGGGCGCGCCGCACCGGCGGGCTGGTCCTGGAGGACGACTACGACGGAGAGTTCCGCTACGACCGTCAGCCCGTGGGCGCGCTCCAGGGCCTGGACCCCGACCGGGTGGTCTATCTGGGCACGGCGAGCAAGTCCCTGGCCCCCGGGCTGCGGCTGGCCTGGATGGTGCTGCCGCCGGGCCTCGCGGAGGAGACCACCGAGGCCAAGGGCGGGATCGAGATCTGCGGGGTGCTGGACCAGCTGACCCTGACCGAGTTCCTCACGTCCGGGGCCTACGACCGCCATCTCCGCGCGACCCGCCTGCGCTACCGGCGCCGCCGCGACGCCCTGGTCGACGCCGTCGCGGCCCGGGCCCCAGAGGCCCGCGTCACCGGCATAGCGGCCGGGCTGCACGTCCTGCTGCGGCTGCCGCCCGGCACCGAGCAGTCGGTGGTCCAGGCGGCCCACTGGCAGGGCCTGGCGGTCCACGGACTCACCCGCTACCGGCACGCCGCCGCGCTCGCCGAGCCCGCCGACGCCCTCGTCGTCGGCTACGGGACACCGCCGGACCACGCGTGGTCGGGGGCGCTGGACGCGCTGTGCGCGGTACTGCCCGGATAATCGCGCGAATTACCCTCGGGAATGCCGTTCAGCGGATATGGTCACCCCATGAGTGAAAGTATTTCCCCGTCCCGCGTGGCCCTGAAGAAAATAACGCCCGACGTCTCCGCCGCGATGGGCTCCCTGCATGCCGCAGCCGTTTCCGCGGCCCAGGACGCCAAAATCGAACCGGAACTGCTGGAACTGGTCAGGATCCGCGCCTCGCAGATCAACGGCTGCGCGTTCTGCATCGACATGCACACCAGGGACGCCCGCGGCCGAGGCGAGACCGAGCAGCGCATCTACGCCCTGAACGCCTGGCGGGAGACGCCCTTCTTCACCGAACGCGAGCGTGCGGCACTGGCGTTGACCGAGGCGGTGACGCTCGTCCACGACGGCCACGTCCCGGACGCGGTGTACGCCGAGGCGGCCGGAGTCTTCGACGAGAACCAGATCGCGGCGCTCATCTGGTCGGCCACCGTCATCAACGCGTACAACCGGATCGCGATAGCGACGCGTATGGCGCCGAAGAGCTGAAAAAACAGAATTGAAGCAGTCATGGAAAAACGCGCCGGGTCGAATTCGACCCGGCGTCGCCATTTCCTCGGATCAGTCGGCCGGCAGCGGCTCCATGAGGCCGTCCAGCCACCTCCGCCATTCCCCGGCCCGCTGAGCCGGAGGCACCCGCATCGGCCGCCCGACCCAGCCCGTCACGGGCCGGATCCCGTGCAGCGCGTTCACCAGCCACACCTCCCGGCCGTCCAGCTCGGCCACCGTCCGCTCCCGGTGCGCGATCCGGATCCCGGACCGCAGCGCCCGCTCCTGGATCAGCCCGGCCGTCACCCCCGGCAGGACGGGCAGCCGGGGCGGGGGCAGACACAGGGTGTCGTCCTCCCACCACAGCACGCTGGCCGTGGCCGACTCCAGCACCGTGCCCGAGGGCGCGATCAGCACCGCCTCCTCCGCGCCCTCGCCGGACGCCCGGCGGCGCACCCGGGCCAGAGTGTCCAGGTCCGGGCCCTTGCGGCGGGGCACGGTCCGCGGATCGGACTGGCCCGCCGCCCACAGCCGCACCTGCGTGCCGAGCGGCGGAGCGGGCCGCAGCAGCAGCCGCAACTCCAGGGAACCCGCCGCGAGTTCCACCCGAGGGAACCAGTCGCCCGTGCGCGGCAGTACGGCGGTCACGTCCTGCCAGAACGCGTCGAGCCGGCGCGGCTCAGGCCCGCCGCAGTCACCGCAGGCCCGCCCGAACCGCTCCCGGTGCCGGTCATAGGCCCGCACCCGGCCCCCGCGCACCAGCCACGAGTCCGCGACGAGCAGCCGCCCCCCGCCCACCTGGTCCGGGGCCGGAGCCAGGCCACGGCCGTGCGCCCACGTCCACAGGCCTTCCGCCACCGCCGGTGTCGTCACCCACACCCTCCTCAGTACTTGCGTCCCGCGACGGCCGGTGCCCCGTGCCGGGGCCCGTACGGCGCGTGCTCCAGCCACGACCCGCACCACGGCAGCACCGGCGCCAGGGCCGCCGCCGTCCGCTGCCTGACCCGGACGATCCGCCGGCGCGGCCGCAGATGGTCCAGGGCGGCACCCGCGGCGGCACTGTTGAACAGGGCCGCCGCCCGCCGCACCTCCGCGAACCCGGCGACCGCCTCGCCGGTCCCCGCGGCGATCGCCTCGGCGGCGGCGGCCGCGTCCGCGATCCCGCTGTTCATGCCGCGTGCCCCGAACGGCGGGAAGAGATGCGCCGCCTCGCCGGCCAGCAGCACCCGCCGGTGGGGATCGGTGAACGACGCCGCCACCTTGCGCAGGAAGCGGTACGTCGACACCCACAGGATCCGCTCGCCGTAGCCGTCCCCGACGACCGAGGGCAGCCAGCGCCGTACGGCCTCCTCGGTGCCGAACTCCTCCGGCCGGTCGTCGTCCCGGCACTGGAGGTCGACCTGGAAGCCCCCCGTGAACGGCACCCGCATCACACTGCGTCCGCCCACCCCGGGATGCTCGTAGTGGAAGACCCGCTCCAGCGGCAGCTCCGCGCCCGGCACGTCGCCGACGTCGACGACGACGTGGAAGCCCTCGCCGTGCGTGCCCTCCAGGGCGATGCCCAGCTCGCGCCGGACCGCGGAGCGGGCCCCGTCGGCGGCGATCGCGAACGCGCCGGTCCACACCCGCCCGTCCTCACCGGTCAGCCGGACCTCCGTCTCGCCGGTGCTCACGCCCGTCACCCGCGCGCCCCACACGAACTCCACCCCGGCCTCCGCGCAGGCCGCGCGCAGGAACCGCTCGGTGTCCGTCTGACGCAGGCTGGTGAAGGGCGGCGGACCGGACGGGGGCGGGAACGTGCGGGAGTACACCTCACGTCCCCGGTAGAGGGTGCGCCTGGTGTGCCAGGTCCGGCCGTACGAGGTGATCTCGGCCGCGAGGCCGGGCCGCATCGCGTCCAGCAGGCCGAGGGTCTCCCGGTGCACGAACAGGGCCCGGCTGCCCGGCCGTTCACGGTCCTCCGGCTCCGCCTCCAGCAGGACGGCCGGCAGCCCGTGCGCCCGCAGCGCCAGAGCCGCCGACAGGCCCACGGGACCGGCGCCCACGACCAGGACCGGCGTCATGCCCGGGCCCCTTCGGTGAGCATCCGGGCGATCTCCACCCGCTTCACCTTCCACGTCGCGGTCATCGGCAGGTCCTCGAACCGCCACTGCCGCGGTTCGGCCAGCGCCGGCAGCCCTGCCGTGGCCCGCCGCCAGCGCTCCGGGTCCAGGGGCCGCTCGCCGCGCACGCACACCACCGGCACCGGCTCCCGGTCCGCGCCCGGCACGATGACGACCTCGCGCAGCTCCTCCAGCCGGGACATCAGCGCGTCCTCGACCTCCAGATTGCTGTGCACGGCGTCGATCTGATCCACCTCACGGTCGATCAGGTACAGCGCGCCCAGACGGCTCCGGTAGCCCATGTCGCCCATCTCCCACCAGCCGTCGGTGAGCTGACGGTCGTAGCGCTCCGGCATGCCGAGGTAGGTGAGGATCCGGCCCCGGGTACGGGCCTCGATCCGGCCCGGGGTGCCGGGCGGGACCCGCCCGCCCCCGGCGTCGGTGACCCGGACGCGGGTGAAGCCGGGTATCCCGACCCCGACCCGGCGGCCGTCCGCGCGGGCCGCACTGCGCCGCGTCACCACCTGGAACGCCACCGGGCCCGTCTCGCTCTGCCCGTACAGCTGGACCAGCCAGGGCGTACGGCGCCGCGAGGCGCCCAGCAGCCGCCGGACGGTGCGCGGATGGATCGCGTCGAACGTGGAGCCGTACGCCCGCACCCGGGACAGCGGGGCGCCGGGCGCGTCGGCCAGTTCCTCCCACAGCACGAACGTGTTGGGGTGCGTCTCCACGATGCCGGGCCGGTGCCGGACCAGCAGCGGGCCCACCGCGGCCGGGTCCGGGTCGGTGATCAGCACGAGCGGGCTGCCGAAGTGCAGCAGGACGCCGAGCAGATGGTAGAAGCGCGAGTGCACGAACGACATGTGCAGCGCCGCCGGCTCGCCCCGCGTGGGCCAGCCCATCGCCTGCTGCGGCACCAGCCGGTTCCACATGGTGTGCGCGCAGTGCACGGCCAGCTTGGGGACGCCGGTGGTGCCCGAACTGTGGGTGATCAGGGCGGGTTCGCGGGGGTGCAGCCGGACCGGCGGGGGAGGCTCGGCGCCCGCGTACTTCGCCAGGGGTTCCGCCCCGGCCGCGTCGTCCACGCAGAGCGTCCGCCGCACGAGCCCGGACAGGGCGAGTTCCTTCAGGCCGTCCAGGGTGGCGCTGTCGGTGATCAGCCAGGGCCGGCGCAGCCGTTCGAGCAGCTGCCCTGCCACGGCGGGGGCCAGCGCGGGCGACAGCAGCACGGGCACGGCACCGATCCGCGCGACGGCACAGGTCAGCAGCATGATGTCGACGTTGTCCGCCTTGTGCACGACGACCTGCTCCGAGGGCCGAACCCCGGCCTCCCAGAGCCGGCCGGACAGGTCCTCGACCAGGTCGGCCAGCACGGTGTAGCTCAGGTCGACCCCGAGGGCCGGAGCGACGTCCAGCGGCCGGTCCAGGGTGACGAAGACGGCCCCGTGCCGGTCGGCCGCACGCCGGAAGACCGGTCCGAGATAGAAGCCGCGGTCCGTGAACAGGGGTGCTCGCATGCGGTCGTTCCTCTCTACGGGGTTCGCCGGGCGCCTCTCCGCGGGGCTCGCCGGGCGCCCCTCCACCGGGTTCACCGGGCGCCCCTCCACGGGGTTCACCACGCGCCCCGTCGCACCAGATGGCGGCGCAGCTTCCCGGTCGGGGTGCGCGGCAGCGACGGGACGAAGCTGACGCTGCGGGGGACCTTGAACGCGGCGAGGCTCTCCCGCGCGAGGCCGATGAGCTCGTCCGCCAGGCCGTCCCGCACCGGCGCGGCGGGGACCACGAAGGCCCGCAGCCGGCTCGCGCCCCGCCCGTCGGGCACGGCCGCGACCACCACCTCCCGCACCGCCGGATGGCCGCGCAACACGGCCTCCACCTCCAGCGGCGAGACGGTGATGCCGCCGACCATCTCCATGTCGTCGGCCCGCCCCAGATGCCGGAAGGAGCCGTCCGGTTCGCGGCACGCCCGGTCGCGGGTGGCCAGCCAGCCGCCGACGAGGGTCCGGGCGGTCTCCTCCGGCCGGTTCAGATAGCCGGGCGTCACCGTCGGCCCGCGCACCCACATCTCGCCCTCCTCGCCGTCCGGCACCGGGTGGCCGTCCCCCTCCCGCAGCTCCACCTCGAAGCCGGGCACGGGACGGCCGACCGTCCCCGGGTGGTTGTGGGCGAAACCGTTGGCGCAGAACGCGTGACCGGCCTCCGTGGAGCCGATCTGCTCCAGCACGGGCGCGCCGAGCAGCGAAGTCACCTGCTTGGCGAGCCCCTCGGGCAGCCCCTCGCCGGCCGACACCGCGGCCCGCACCGAGGCGAAGCAGCCCTCGTGCCCGTGACCCCGCTCGGCCACCAGCGCGGCGTACGCGGACGGCACGGAGTACAGCAGCGTCACCCGGTGCCGGGCGACGAGTTCGTCGAGGATCGCCGGGGTGGGGCGCCGGTCCACCAGCACCGCGGACGAGCCGGAGAACAGCGGGAAGACGAAGGCGTTGCCGAAGCCGTAGGCGAAGAACAGCTTCGACACCGACAGGGTGACGTCCTCCGCGGTGATCCGCAGCACCCGCCGGCCGACGAGGTCGTGGTACGTCCGCGGATCGCCGTGCGTGTGCACGACGCCCTTGGGGCGGCCCGTGGTGCCGGAGGTGTACTGGACGTAGAGCGGGGTGTGCGCGTCGGCCTGGTGGGCGGGCGCGGGCCCGGCGGCGGGGGCGAGCGCCATCAGCTGGTCGGCGCCCAGGCGGGCCCGTCCGGCGAACCGCTCCTCCAGACCCGGCCCCGTCACACAGAGCACGGCCCCGGTGTCCTCGGCCAGGAAGGCGTGGTCGGCCGCGGGGAGTTCGGGGTTGACCAGGACCGCGACGGCGCCGAGACGAGCGGTGGCGAGGAAGGCCGTCACCCAGGCGAGGGAGTCGGGCAGCGCCAGCAGCACACGGTCCCCGGGCCGTACCCCGTGCCCGGCGAGCACGGTGGCGGCCCGGGCCGAGAGGTCGTGCACCTCGCCGTGGGTCCAGGCCCGGTGCCCCTGGTGGAAGGCGGTCCGTCCGCTCCACCCGCGCCGCTCGGCGAGTTCCGCGAGCTGGGCCGCGAGGTTCCCGGGCGCCTCGGCCTCGGCGGGGTGCAGCAGGGCTTGCGGACTGGTCATCGCCGTGCCTCCTCGGCGGCCCCGGCCCGCTCTCCCGGCGAGGCCTGTCGCCGGATCCGGTCGGCCTTGTGCTGGTGCAGGGCCCGCATCGGGGCCGCGGTCTTGAGCAGCATCTCCTCGTACTCCGCGTCCGGATCGGAGCCGAGGACGATCGCCCCGCCCGCGCCCAGATGCATCCGGCCGTCGGCGAACACGGCCGTACGGATGACGATGCTGAGGTCCGCGCCGCCGCCGCACCCGAAGTAACCGAGGGCGCCCGAGTACACGCCCCGGGCCTCGGACTCCAGCGAGTCGATGATCTCCAGCGTGCGCAGCTTCGGCGCGCCGGTCATCGAACCGCCGGGGAAGCAGGCCCGGACACAGTCCACCGCGTCCGTGTCCGCCCGCAGCCTGCCCCGCACGGTCGAGACGAGCTGGTGCACGGTGGCGTACGTCTCCGTGGCCATGAGCTTGGAGACCCGCACCGAGCCCGTCCGGCACACCTGCCCCAGGTCATTGCGGAGCAGATCGACGATCATCAGGTTCTCGGCCCTGGTCTTGGCGTCCGACGCCAGCGCGTCCCGCAGCCGGGCGTCCTCCTGCGGCCCCTCGCCCCTCGGCGCGGTCCCCTTGATCGGCTTGGCCTCGGCGGTGCCGTCCCGTCCGATCCGCAGGAACCGCTCGGGCGAGGACCCGGCCACCTCCAGCTCCCCGAACCTCAGGAACGCCGCGTACGGGGCCGGGTTGTCGCGGCGCAGCGTCCGGTAGAACTCCAGCGCGTCGGGCGGAGCGGGCAGCCGGGCGGCGTTGGTCAGGCAGACCTCGTAACTGGTGCCCGCGCGCAACTCCCGTTTGCACGCCTCGATGTCCGCGAGATACGTCGCCCGGTCGCGCACCAGCCACGGCTCGGCGGCGCCGGGGTCCGCCGGGGCGGGTGGCACGGGCAGGGGCGGCCGCTGTGTCGCCACGCACGTGAGGTCGGCCAGCGCGCTCTCCAGCCAGTCGGCGGCCTCCCGCGCGGCCTGCGGGGTGTCCTCCGCGAGGCAGACGGCGTACGTGAAGCCCTCCTGGTGGTCCACCGCGATCACCCGGTCGGCGAACAGCCAGGCGGCGTCCGGGACGGGGGAGCGGTGCCGGTTGGGCGACCCGCAGTCCGCCTTCACCTCGTAGCCGAAGTAGCCGACGTACCCTCCGGTGAAGTCGAACGGCAGCCCGGTCGCGTCCACGCGGCGGCTGCTCAACTGCCGCTTGAGGTAGTCGAAGACACTGGCCGCGACCTTCCTCACCGGCCGCCCGGCCCGCTCGATCTCACAGCGCCCGGTCTCGACGTCGTACCGCACGAACTCGGCGAGCGGCCCGCTGCCGTCCCCGAAGAACGAGAACCGCGACCGCCCCGGCTCCACGAGTGAACTGTCCAGCCAGAACGCCCGCGGCGCCCCCGCGTACATCCGCCCGAACGCCGCCTCGGCGTCCACGGCCCCGGCGATCCGCCGACTGTGCAGCCGGTACCCGACCCGGTGAGGCCGGCGGGGCCGGGGGATGGTGGCGGCGGGAGGGGCGCCGGCGCCGGAGGGGCCGGGGGTTCCAGCACCCCCGGACGGACCGGCGCCGGAGGACGACACAACCCCTTCGGACGGCGCACCCCCGCCCGACTCCCCGCCCCCGGCTTCAGACGCAGTCGCCCCGTGGCCCGGGACCACCGCCCGGGCCGCAGCCGCAGACCCACGGTCCGCTGCCGGTGACAGCGACACCCCCGCCTCGCACTCGGGTACCGCCACCCGGCGCCGGACCGCCTCCGGGGACGGCACCGCCGTGTTCTTCGTGCGCAGCTTGCCGGCCCGCTTCGCGGTCAGGTTGCGGAAGTTCACGAGCATGCGGTGGCCGAACTCCGTGAGGACGGACTCCGGGTGGAACTGCACGCCCCACAGCGGCCGCGTCCGGTGCCGCAGGCCCATCAGGACGCCGTCCTCCGCCCAGGCCGTGGCCTCCAGCATCTCCGGCAGCGGTTCGCGCACGGACAGCGAGTGGTAGCGGACTGCGGTGAAGTTCTGCGGCAGGCCCTCGAACAGATCGCGCTCGTCATGCCGGATCGTCGAGAGATGCCCGTGCCGCGGCTCCGGCGCGGGCCCCACCACCCCCCGCTCCCCGAGCGCGATCCCCTGATGGCCCAGACACACGCCGAGCACGGGAACCGGGGAGGTCGCGACCAGCCTGGCCGCGATGCCGAAGTCACGCGCGTCCGCCGGGTGTCCGGGCCCCGGGGACACCACCAGGTTGTCGAACTCCCGGAGATCCGGCACCCCGTCGGCGGCGGCGTCGTTGCGGACGACCACCGGCTCCTCGCCGTTGACCTCGGCGATCAGCTGGAACAGGTTGTACGTGTACGAGTCGTAATTGTCGATGAGCAGGGTCTTCACCCGCCCACCTCCCTCTGTTCGTTCGCGGGCCTACATGGCCCGGCGTTTGTGCCGACCGCGGAGCGCCTGGAGCGACGGGTACAGCCATTTCCTGAAGAAACGCTGGAGCCGCGGCATGAGAATCCAGGTGACAAGGGCCGTCACGCACAGGCATAACAACAGCGTGCGGAACAGTGCATTGAGGTCACCGAGATAGGGAAGCACCGTCAGATTGAACAGGAGCACCGGTGGGAAAACCGCGCTCATATTCACGAACCACAGTTTCCATTTCGACGGCGGAGCCGGTGGCGCGGGTGTCAGAGTCTGCGCCTCGAACCAGGCCCGGGCGCCCCGCACCCGCCTGCGCGCCGTCTCCTGGGCGAGCCCTTCCAGCCGGGCGTCCCACTGTGCCCGGGAGGGCGATTTCTCCCAGGCCAGGGCCGAACCCTCGCTGGCGAAGCGATAGACGACATGCCACTCCGCATCTCCGTCGACAAGTACCCCACCCCCCAGAAACCCCGGTTGCCGCGCGGTAGCGCCCAGCATGGCCCACCCCCAGGAGTGGAAGTCGGCCGCACGGCCCGGCGTCACGCGATAGGCCACGGTGACCGTGACGGGATTACTGGTCACGCCGTCCCATACGGAAAGCGGTTCACCCGCGTTCAAGATTCAACAAACAATTTTCCGATCGTCCGGAACGTGAAGCTTTTCAGTAGGTGGGAAACCCCTCGACCTGCGGCCTCTCCTCCTGCTCGACCGGCGCCTCCCCGAACCGCGACAGCGCCAGCGCCCCGGCCACCGCCACCGCGAAACCCAGCACCGCCGGCCACCCCAGCCCGGGCCGCGTGCGGTCCCCGAGCCACACCACGCCGATCAGCGCGGGCCCGACCGTCTCCCCGAGCACCAGCCCGGCGGTCGCGGTGGTCACCGACCCGCGCTGGAGGGCGGAGGTCAGCAACAGGAACGCGGCCCCGCCGCCGAGCAGCAGCGCGTACACCGCCGGGTTCGTGACGAGCGCACCGGGCGTCAGCCCGTCGATCAGCCGCACCGCCACCTCCACCACCCCGAACCCCAGCCCGGCACCCAGCCCGAGCGCGAGCGCCCGCCCCCGCTCCGGCAGCCGCCCTCCCGCCGCCCCGAGCAGCAGCACTCCGCCCGCCGCAGCGAGCATCGCCCACTTCAGCCAGACCGGTCCGCCCTCGTCGCCCTCCGCCCCGGACGCCAGACCCAGCAACGCGAGCCCGGCGCACACGACCCCCACCGCCGCCCACTCCCCACGGCTCAGCCGCACCCTGAGCAGCCCCGCCGCCACCACGGCCGTCACGGCGAGACTCGCGGCCAGCGCCGCCCCCACGGCGTAGATCGGCACCGACCGCAGCGCGACGATCTGGAGCAGGAAGCCGAGCCCGTCCATCCCGAGCCCGACCAGATACCGCCACTGCCGCAACGCCCGCCACAACAGCGCCACGTCCCCGCCCGGGCCGCCCGCCACCGCCCGCGCGGCCATCGCCTGCAACACCGTCGCCGTACCGAAGCAGACCGCCGCACCAAGGGCGCACACCATTCCAAAAATCACAAAACGACAGTAGGGGAGGGGGCGTGAGCCAGGGGCCCGTGCGCGCCCGCTCACACCGGTCTCTAGGCTGACCGCTCGGCAGTACATGACAGGAACACGCGGTACACGACGGGGACACGGGGAGACACACGCATGGCTGAAACACGGCGGCGACTGCGCTCGAGCACGGTGGTGCTGGGCGGCATGGGGGTCCTCGCGGCGGCCCTGTCCGCGTGCGGCTCCGAGCCGGACCGCCGCTGCGTGGACCAGGACAGCTACGACTACATCAACGGCTACAAGATCGTCGCCGACAAGAACTGCGCGTCCGGCTCCTCGTCCTCCTCGTACGGCAAGAGCCGCAAGAAGACCGGCAGGACCACCACCACGGACGCCGACTGGTACTACGACGCCGACGTCAGCGGCCGCTACGCCGACAACGGCACCTTCAGCCGCAGCGAGGCCGTCGACCGGGGCGGCTTCGGCTGCTCGGGCTCCGGCAGCGGCGGCGGCTGACCGGGGTCGTACGCATGGAACGCCACACCATCACCCCCCGCCCCGGCTGGCAGCAGACCGTCGAGGAACAGGGCCTGATCTATCCCCTGACCCGCTACCCCGACGACACCCTGCGCCCCTACTGGGACGAAAGCGCCTACTACGTCTTCACCCTCCCGGAGATCGAGGCCCTGGAGGAGGTCGTCGAGGAACTCCACCGCATGTGCCTGGCGGCGGCCGACCACATCGTCACGGAGGACCGCTTCGCGGACCTGGGCATCACCGACCCGCGCCTGGCCCGCACGGTCGCCGAGTCCTGGCACCGGCGCGCCGAACTCCCCTCCGTCTACGGCCGTTTCGACCTCCGCTACGACGGCACCGGTCCGGCCAAACTCCTGGAGTACAACGCCGACACTCCCACCTCACTGGTGGAGGCCGCGTCCCCCCAGTGGTTCTGGATGGAGGACCGCTTCCCCGGCGCCGACCAGTGGAACTCCCTCCACGAACGCCTGATCGACGCCTGGCGGAAACAGACCGCCCTGCTCCCGCCGGGCAGCCCCCTGTACTTCGCGTACTCCTCCGCCGACGAACTCGGCGAGGACATGATGACGGTCGCCTACCTCAAGGAAACGGCCGAGCAGGCAGGCCTGGCCACCGACTGGATCTCCATGGAGGAGATCGGCTGGGACCGCCTCTCCGGCCGCTTCGTCGACAACCGCCTCCGCTTCATCCGCAGCATCTTCAAGCTCTACCCCTGGGAGTGGCTCACCACCGACCGCTTCGCCGACCACGTCCTGGACACCCTGGACAACGGCGGCGGCACGGGCACGACCCTCTGGATCGAGCCGGCCTGGAAGATGCTCCTCAGCAACAAGGCGCTCCTGGCCGTCCTGTGGGAGCTGTACCCCGGCCATCCCAACCTCCTCCCGGCCTACTTGGACGGCCCCCGGGACCTGCCCGCGAAGGGCTGGGTGGCCAAGCCCCTCCTGGGCCGAGAGGGTGCCGGCGTCACGATCCACGAGCCCGGTTCCCCTCCCACCCTCCGCGACGAACCCTGCTGCTACCAGCAACTGGCCCCCCTGCCCGACTTCGACGGCAACCGGGTGGTCCTGGGCGCATGGGTGGTGGAGAACGAGTCGGCGGGCCTGGGCATCCGCGAGAGCTCTGGCTTGATCACGGATGAATACGCCCGCTTCCTGCCGCACGTGATCCTGTAGGGCTCCCGCAGTTGTCGGAGACCGATCGGCCGCACTGGCTTGATCGCATCCCTCGCCCGCTCCGGGCGTCTCCTCACAGACAACCCACAGACTCCCCGCCCCCGTCCTCTGTGACGCGAGAGACGCCCGGGACCGACGGGACGTCTGCGCACGGGGTTTTGAGGAGAGGATCATTGATCCATGCCCGGCGAATATGTGTGACCGCCGTGGCGGTGCTGGCGGCCCTGGCGGGCTCGCCCGGACTGGCACAGGCTGAACAGTCCCGAGAACCGGGGCTGTTGAGCGCGATGGACGACAACCCCCTTCCGCCCGGGTGGCGGATCGGCGGGGAGGGCGGGGCGCGCGAGCTGGTCTGGCGTGCGCCGAAGGCCGTGCCGATGGGAGACGCGCGGGTCGAGTTCCGTACCGGGGACCGGCTGCTCGGGGTGCCGAAGCCGGCGCGGGACGGGCGGACCTTCCGGCTCCCCGTCGGCGAGGCGCGGCCCGAGCAGCTGACGGACCTCCAAGTGACGGCCGCGGGGCGTCGGCTGGACGCGTCGGCCGATGACGAGCACAGGTCCGGCTCGGGCGTGGCACGGATGCCCGCGCAGGCGCCGGCGAACGGCGTTGACCCGGGCAAGCCCGGCTCGTACCGCACGGTCGCCGGGGAGTACGACCTCGCTCCGGTGCGCCTGCCCGGGTTCGACACCCCGGTGGAGATGACCGCCAAGGTGGTGGCGCCGAAGGGCGCCACCGGCAGCCGGCCGCTCGCGCTGTTCCTCCACGGCCGCCATAGCACCTGCTACAAGCCGGGCTCCGAGGACGACGTGACCGGCGACTGGCCCTGCGCGGACGGCCACAAGCCGATCCCGAGCCACCGGGGCTACCTGCGCGACCAGCGACTGCTGGCCTCGCAGGGCTATGTGACGGTGTCGATCTCGGCGAACGGCATCAACGCCCAGGACTGGGAGGCCGAGGACGCCGGTGCGCAGGCGCGTTCCTCGCTGGTACGGCAGCACCTCGCCCGCTGGGCCGACTGGACCGCCCATCGCTCCTCCGCCCCGGCCGTCGTGCGCAAGGCGGCGAAGGCGGACCTCTCCCGCGTCCTGCTCGTCGGCCACTCGCGCGGTGGCGAGGGCGTCAACCGGGCCGCCATGGACAGCCTCTACCCGCCGCCGGCCGCCGAGGACGGCTACCGGGGCCCGGTGCGCTGGAAGGTGCGCGGGGCTGTGCTCATCGGACCGACGATCTTCGGCCAGAATCCAGTCGCCGACGTGCCGTCCGTGACGCTGCTGCCGGGCTGCGACGGCGACGTGTCGGACCTGCAGGGCGAGGCCTTCGTCGACGGGACCCGCGGGATCAGCCGGGGCACGGCACTGCACAGCGCGGTCTACATGATCGGCGCCAACCACAACTACTTCAACAGCGAGTGGACCCCGGGCGAGGCCGTCGCACCGGCCAATGACGACTTCGGGACCGACCCCGATCAGCCGGACCCGGTCTGCACGCCGGGTGCCGCGACCCGGCTGACCGCCGTCCAGCAGCACAAGGCGGGCGCCACGTACATCGCCGCGGCGGCCCGGCTCTTCCTGGCCGGGGACGATCGGGTGCGTCCGCTGCTGGACGGTTCCGGCAAGCGGGCCCCGTCCGCGGGCCCGGCCCGGGTGCTGACCCACGCGGTCGGCGGCCGCCGCAACGGTGGTTTCCTGCCGGACGGCGGGGCGAAGGTGAGCGGCGCCCGGCTGTGTTCGGCGATCGACCCCGACCCGGCCGTGGCCTGTCTGGACCCGGAGACCCCCGGATCGTCACCGCACTTCGCGTCGTGGGAGACGGAAAGGGAGACCGGCCGCAGCGCGGTGGACCTGAAGTGGTCCGCGCCGGGCCGGACCGCGCGTGTCACTCCGGCCAAGCCGCTCTCCCTCCGCGGCTCCCAGAAGCTCGCGCTCCGGATCTTCGTACCGCCGAACACGACCGGCACGAAGTTCGACGTGTCCGTCACCGACTCCGCCAACCGTCGGGTGAGGCTGGGCTCGGTCCGGGTGGACGGCCTCCCGGGCTCCGAGAACTCCGCCTCCTACTGGGCTCAGGAGCTGCGCGTCCCGCTGTCGGCGGCGACCCGGGCCGGGCTCGATCTCAGGCATGTCAAGTCCCTTGAGCTGAAGCCCCGTTCGCGGTCCGGGCGGGCCTGGCTGATGGACGCCTGGGGCTGGGCGCCGGGCACTCCCGCGGTGAAGGCGGCCGCACTGCCGCGTGTCGACGTGGGCCGCACGATCGTCAAGGAGGGCGACTCGGGCACCCGCACCTACCGGATCCCGGTCGAGATCTCCGGGCACGGCAGCGGGCGGGTCCGCGTGTACGTCCTCGACCCGGACAGCGGCCGGGCCGAGAACCGCCTCGTGACCGTACGGCCCGGCAGCCACGCGATCGACGTGCCGGTCGAGGTGAAGGGCGACACGGCCTATGGCGACGACGTGGACCACGACATCGCCGTCAAGGCCGTCCGGGGCGCCGTCGTCGGCAAGCACCGGGGCGGGCTCACCGTCGAGAACGACGACCCCGCGCCGGTGATCACCCTGTCGCCGGTCGCGGACCGGGTGACCGAGGGAGAGACGCTGACCTGGCGGTTGTCCGTGGAGGAGCCCACGGCGGTGGACCTCTGGGAGCCGGTGCGGGTGCTTCCGGTCACCGAGGGCGCCGAGCTGTCCACCAAGGACGTGGACCCGCAGTGGCTCGAGGACTGGTCCGGTGACGTGCCCGACCCCGAGCGCCCGCTGTCCGACGCGAACCTGTGGGTGTGGCTGAACATCCCGCCCGGGAGCACCAGCGTGGACTTCGTCGTGCCGACCGTGCGGGACCAGGCGGCAGAGCCGGCCGAGTCGATGCGCCTCGCACTGACCGACAGAAACGCCGAGCCGCTGCCCGACAAGCCGGTGCTGACGGGGACGGTGCTCGACAGGCACTAGGAGGGGTGAGCAAAGTCCCGCCTGCCCCGCGACGCCCGGCACGCTCCCCGACCAGAGCACGCACCGGACGCCGCGGGGCCCACCCGGCAGATGCTCCCCCACCCCCTCACCCGGTACCCTGATCCACGGGCCGTGACTGGCGCGCTGGGATGGGACGAACCATCGGGGAGCGGCCCGAGCAGAGAGAGCCGTGCGCCTGGGCCGTACCGTGAACGCTGAACGCAACGTCCGGAGGTCCCACATGCCAGCCGAGCCCCTCTCCACCGCTTCCACCGCCTACCGCGCCGCCCTCGACGTCATCCGCGCCGTCGAGCCGCGCGTAGCCGACGCGATCGGCCAGGAGGTCGCCGACCAGCGCGAGATGCTCAAGCTGATCGCCTCGGAGAACTACGCCTCCCCGGCCACGCTGCTGGCGATGGGCAACTGGTTCAGCGACAAGTACGCCGAGGGCACCATCGGCCGCCGCTTCTACGCCGGCTGCCGCAACGTCGACACCGTCGAGTCCCTCGCCGCCGAGCACGCCAAGGAACTCTTCGGCGCCCGCCACGCCTACGTCCAGCCGCACTCCGGCATCGACGCCAACCTCGTCGCCTTCTGGTCGGTCCTCGCCCAGCGCGTCGAGGTCCCGGCCCTGGAGAAGGCCGGCGCCCGCCAGGTCAACGACCTCTCCGAGGCCGACTGGGCGGAGCTGCGCCGCGCCTTCGGCAACCAGCGCATGCTCGGCATGTCCCTGGACGCCGGCGGCCACCTCACCCACGGCTTCCGTCCGAACATCTCCGGCAAGATGTTCGACCAGCGCTCCTACGGCACGGACCCGGCCACCGGCCTCATCGACTACGAGGCCCTGCGCACCTCGGCCCGCGAGTTCAAGCCGCTGATCATCGTCGCGGGCTACTCGGCCTACCCCCGCCTGGTGAACTTCCGGATCATGCGCGAGATCGCCGACGAGGTCGGCGCGACCCTCATGGTCGACATGGCGCACTTCGCCGGCCTGGTCGCGGGCAAGGTCCTCACCGGCGACTTCGACCCGGTCCCGCACGCCCAGATCGTGACGACGACCACTCACAAGTCGCTGCGCGGCCCCCGCGGCGGCATGGTCCTGTGCGACGACTCGCTCAAGGACCAGGTCGACCGCGGCTGCCCGATGGTCCTCGGCGGCCCGCTCCCGCACGTCATGGCCGCCAAGGCCGTCGCCCTCGCGGAGGCCCGCCAGGAGTCCTTCCGCGACTACGCCCAGCGCATCGTCGACAACTCCCGCGCCCTGGCCGAGGGCCTGATGCGCCGCGGCGCGACCCTGGTGACCGGCGGCACGGACAACCACCTGAACCTGATCGACGTCGCCTCCTCCTACGGCCTCACCGGCCGCCAGGCCGAGGCCGCGCTGCTCGACTCGGGCATCGTCACCAACCGCAACGCGATCCCCGCCGACCCGAACGGCGCCTGGTACACCTCCGGCATCCGCATCGGCACCCCGGCCCTGACCACCCGCGGCCTCGGCACGGCGGAGATGGACGAGGTCGCGGCCCTGATCGACCGCGTCCTCACCACCACGGAGCCGGGCACCACCAAGTCGGGCGCCCCCTCGAAGGCGGCCCACGTCCTCGACGCGAAGATCGCCGACGAGATCAGCCACCGCGCGACGGACCTCGTGGCCGCCTTTCCGCTGTACCCCGAGATCGACCTCGGCTGAAGCGCCCCATAAGGGGGGCGGGGCCGCATCGATGTGCGGCTCCGCCGCGGGGCGCGACCAGCCACAACGGGTCCGCGGTTCCCCACCCGCCGAAACCACCCACGGCCCTCTGAGACAATAAGCAGCATGGCCTCTGACCGACCCCGCGTGCTCTCCGGAATCCAGCCCACCGCAGGCTCGTTCCACCTCGGCAACTACCTCGGCGCCGTCCGCCAGTGGGTGGCCCTCCAGGAGACCCACGACGCGTTCTACATGGTCGTCGACCTGCACGCGATCACCATCCCGCAGGACCCGAAGGACCTGCGTGCGAACACGCGCCTGGCCGCCGCCCAGCTGCTCGCCGCGGGTCTCGACCCGGACCGCTGCACGCTCTTCGTCCAGAGCCACGTCCCCGAGCACGCCCAGCTCGCCTGGATCATGAACTGCCTCACCGGCTTCGGCGAGGCCGGCCGGATGACCCAGTTCAAGGACAAGGCCGCCAAGCAGGGCGCCGAGCGCGCCTCCGTCGGCCTGTTCACGTATCCGATCCTCCAGGTCGCGGACATCCTGCTCTACCAGGCGCACGAGGTCCCGGTCGGCGAGGACCAGCGCCAGCACGTCGAGCTCACCCGCGACCTCGCGGAGCGCTTCAACGGCCGTTTCGGCCCGATCTTCACCGTGCCGAAGCCGTACATCCTCCGGGAGACGGCGAAGATCTACGACCTTCAGGACCCGTCGATCAAGATGAGCAAGTCGGCGTCCACGCCGAAGGGCCTCATCAACCTCCTCGACGAGCCGAAGGCCACCGCCAAGAAGGTCAAGAGCGCCGTCACGGACACCGACACGGTGATCCGCTACGACGCCGAGAACAAGCCGGGCATCAGCAACCTCCTCACGATCTACTCGACCCTCACCGGCGAGACCATCGGCGAGCTGGAGGAGAAGTACACCGGCAAGATGTACGGCGCGCTCAAGACGGACCTCGCCGAGATCATGGTCGACTTCGTCACGCCGTTCCGGGAGCGCACCCAGCAGTACCTGGACGACCCGGAGACGCTCGACTCGATCCTCGCCAAGGGCGCCGAGAAGGCCCGCGCAGTCGCCGCGGAGACCCTCGCGCAGGCGTACGACAAGGTCGGCTTCCTGCCCGCCAAGCACTGAACCCGCTCCCGCGCACAGCCGTACCACCGCACAGCGCTGTACATCACTTCCGTTGCGCCTGCCTGGAACCGGGTCGTGGCCGTACAGTCGATAACCGGGTGGTCGTATCAGCGACCCGCAAACTTAACGACAGGAGACGACGTGGGGACCGTAACGATCGGTGTCTCGATCGCGGTCCCGGAGCCTCACGGCAGCGAGCTCCAGCAGCTGCGCGCGGGCTTCGGCGACGCCGCGGCTCACGGCATCCCCACGCACGTCACCCTGCTGCCGCCGACGGAGATCGACGAGTCCGCCCTGCCGGCCGTCGAGGCGCATCTGGCCGAGGTCGCCGCGGCCGGCCGGCCGTTCCCGATGCGGCTGTCGGGGACCGGCACGTTCCGGCCCCTGTCCCCGGTCGTCTTCGTCCGGGTCGTCTCGGGCGCGGAGTCCTGCACCCGGCTCCAGGAGCAGGTCCGCGACCCCGCCGGGCCGGCCGCACGCGAACTGCAGTTCCCGTACCACCCCCACGTCACCGTGGCGCACGGCATCGAGGAAGCGGCGATGGACCGCGCCTTCGAGGAACTCGCCGGCTACGAGGCCGAGTGGCCGTGCACCGCCTTCGCCCTCTACGAACAGGGTGCCGACGGCGTCTGGCGCAAGCTGCGCGAGTTCCCCTTCGGCGGCTCGGTGGTGCCCCCGCAGACCGGCCGCGTGGAGCGCGGCTCGGTCCCCACCCGCTGATCCGCTCGCGGATCAGACGGGCAGCCGCCGGAACACCCCGCGCGGCAGGTGCCGCAGCGCCGCCATCACCACGCGCAGCGCGCCCGGCACCCACACCGTCTCCGAGCGGCGCCGCAGCCCCAGCTCCACGGCCGTCGCCACCGCCTCGGGCGTGGTCGCCAGCGGCGCCTCGGGCAGCCCGGCGGTCATCCGCGTCCGCACGAAGCCGGGGCGGACGACCATGACGTGCACGCCCGTGCCGTGCAGCGCGTCGCCCAGGCCCTGCGCGAAGGCGTCGAGGCCGGCCTTGCTGGAGCCGTAGATGAAATTGGCGCGGCGGGCCCGCTCGCCCGCGACGGAGGACATCACGACCAGCGAGCCGTGCCCCTGGGACTGGAGCGCGCGGGCGCACACCAGGCCCGCCGAGACCGCGCCGGTGTAGTTGGTCTGCGCGACCCGCACCGCCGCCTCCGGGTCGCGTTCGTCGCGGGCCTGGTCGCCGAGGAGGCCGAAGGCGAGCAGCACCATGTCGATGTCGCCCTCGGCGAAGACCTTGCCCAGCACGGCCTCGTGGGAGGTGGGGTCGAGCGCGTCGAAGGCGACGGTGTGCACGTCCGCCCCGAGCCCCCGCAACTGCCCGGCGGCCTCCTCTAGGGCGGGTGACGGGCGGCCGGCCAGCCAGACCGTGCGGGTGCGGCGGGCGATCAGCCGGCGGGCGGTGGCCAGCGCGATCTCGGACGTACCGCCGAGGACGAGCAGGGACTGGGGGAGACCGAAGGCGTCCTTCATGACAGCTCCTAGGGATCGCTCAGAGATGGAGGCGGCGGGCCAGGTCGGACACGAACACCCCGTGCGGGTCCAGCTCGGCGCGCAGGGCACGGAAGTCGTCCAGGCGCGGGTACATGGCCGCGAGCAGTTCCGGGCGCAGCCGGGCGTCCTTGGCGAGGTAGACCCGTCCGCCCGCGGCGGCCACCTCCTCGTCGAGCTCGTCGAGGAACGCGCCGAGGCCCGGCAGGCCCGCCGGAATGTCCAGCGCCAGCGTCCAGCCGGGCACCGGGAAGGACAGCCAGCCCGGGTCGGACTCACCGAAGCGCTTGAGGACGGCCAGGAAGGACGGGCAGCGGCGTTCGGAGATCCGGCGCACGATGCGGCGCAGGGCGTCCTCCCGGCCGTAGCCGACGACGAACTGGTACTGCACGAAACCGCCCCGGCCGTAGACGCGGTTCCAGTGCGGCACGCCGTCCAGAGGGTGGAAGAAGGCGGAGATCCGCTGGAGTTGGCCGATCCGCGCACGGGGGGCCTTGCGGTACCAGAGCTCGTTGAACAGGCCCACGGTCGTGCGGGTGAGCAGGCCCTCGGGGAGGACCGAGGGGGCGGACGGCAAGCGGGAGGTGCGGAAGGACAGCGGGTCCCGGCGCAGGCGGGCGGGGAGGGCGTCCAGGGGCGCGTGGTCGCCGCGGGTGAGGACCGCGCGGCCGGTGGCGGCGCCCCGGGCCAGCAGGTCGATCCAGGCGACCGAGTAGCGGTAGCGGTGGTCGGTGGCCGCCAGCCGGGCCATCAGGTCGTCCAGGTCCGTCGCCCGTTCGGTGTCGACCGACATCAGCGAGGACTCCACCGGCTGGAGCCGGATCGTCGCGGTGAGGATGACCCCGGTCAGGCCCATGCCGCCGGCGGTCGCGTCGAAGAGCGGCGTGCCGGGGATCACCGTGTGGATCTCGCCGTCCGCGGTGAGCAGTTCGAGGGCGAGCACGTGCCGCGCGAAGGAGCCCGAGACGTGGTGGTTCTTGCCGTGGATGTCGGCGCCGATCGCCCCGCCGACGGTGACGTAGCGGGTGCCGGGGGTGACCGGCACGAACCAGCCGAGCGGCAGCAGCACCTCCATCAGCCGGTGCAGGGAGACGCCCGCGTCGCACAGCACGGTGCCGCCGTCGGCGTCGATCGCGTGCACGCGGTCCAGGCCCGTCATGTCGAGCACGGACCCGCCCGCGTTCTGCGCCGCGTCCCCGTACGCCCGTCCCAGGCCCCGGGGGATCCCGCCGCGGGCCCCGCAGTCGCGGACGGCCGCCGCGGCCTCCTCGTACGTCCGCGGACGGATCAGCCGGGCGGCGGTGGGAGCGGTGCGGCCCCAGCCGGTGACGGTGGTGTGGTCCAGGCCCATGACGTCCGGGTCGGAATCGGTGTCGGCAGACATGTCCGTGACCGTATCGCCCCTGTGTGAGCTATTAGTTCGAGAACATGGCATCCCTCCCCGAAACGGGTGATTAATGGGATGTCGCTCAATATTGCCGGAGTTCAGGCCAGGTGGGCGTGAACAGTGAGTCCACATGGACGACCTCGACGACCTGCACGACATGGATCACCGGATCGTTTCGGCGCTCAGGGCGTGCGGCACCGACCCGCGCGTGGCAGGGGCCGCACGCGCCCTGTCCTGGGCGGGGGAACACGCCGCGCTGTGGCTGGCGGCGGGGCTCGCCGGAGCAGCCGTCGACGGCCCAAGACGCGGCGCCTGGCTGCGCGGCACGGCGCTCACCGCGGGGGCGCACCTGGTCAGCATGGGGGTGAAGCGGGTCGTGCGCCGCCCGCGCCCCGCGCACGTCGAGCCCCTGGTGCGCACCGCCGGCCGGCACTCCTTCCCCAGCTCGCACGCCACCTCCGCCGCTGCCGCCGCCGTCGCCTTCGGCGCCCTGGGAGCGCGCACCGTCCCGCCGCTCGCCGCCGCCGTGTGCGTCTCACGGCTGGTGGCCGGCGTCCACTACCCCTCGGACGTCGCGGCGGGCGCGGCCCTCGGCGCGCTCACGGCCCGGCTCGGCGCCCGCTGGATGAGGGGAGGGGCCCACCATGGCTGAGACGGCCGTCCTGCGGCAGCGCACCCACGAGGAACCGTCCGCGCCACCGGACAAGGGCGGTCTCCTGGCCGGTCTCCTGCGGACCGCGCGCCCCCGGCAGTGGGTGAAGAACGTCCTCGTGGTCGCCGCCCCGGCGGCCGCCGGTGAGCTCTTCTCCCGGCACGCTCTGCTGCAACTCGCCCTCGTCTTCGTCCTCTTCACCGCCTGCGCCGCCGCCGTCTACCTCGTCAACGACGCCCGCGACGCCGAGGCCGACCGCGCCCACCCCACCAAACGGCACCGCCCGGTCGCCGCCGGACAGGTCCCCGTACCGCTCGCCTACACCGTCGGCGGCTGCCTCGGCCTGCTCGCCCCCGCCGCCGCGGCCTGGCTCTGCTCCCCGGCCGTCGCCGCCCTGCTGACCGCCTACCTCGCCATGCAACTGGCCTACTGCGTCAGCCTCAAGCACGTCCTGGTCGTCGACCTCGCCGTCGTCACGACCGGCTTCCTCATGCGGGCGATGATCGGCGGGCTCGCCCTCGGCATCCCGCTGTCGCGCTGGTTCCTGATCACGACCGGCTTCGGCGCGCTGTTCATGGTGTCGGCCAAGCGCTACTCCGAAGCCGTGCAGATGGCCGGAAAGGCGGGCGCCACACGCGCGTTGCTCACCGAGTACACCACCGGCTACCTCCGCTTCGTCTGGCAGCTCGCGGCCGGTGCCGCCGTCCTCGGCTACTGCCTGTGGGCCATGGAGGAGGGCGGCGTCCCGCACACCAGCGTGCTGCCCTGGCGGCAGCTGTCCATGGTCGCCTTCATCCTGGCCGTCCTGCGGTACGCCGTCTTCGCCGACCGGGGCACGGCCGGCGAACCCGAGGACGTCGTCCTGCGCGACCGGGCGCTCGCCCTCATCGGCCTGGCGTGGGTGGCGATGTACGGCCTGGCGGTGGCCAATTGGTGACCACCCGCGCGTGGTCGGGCCCCACGGCCCCCGGCCGCCGGGAGCTCCTCGGTTTCGCCGCCGTCGGCCTCCTCGCCTACGCCGTCGACCTGGCCCTGTTCACCTGCCTGCGCGGCCCCGCCGGACTCGGCCCGCTCACCGCCAAGGCCCTGTCCTTCGTGGCGGCCTGCTCGGTCGCCTACGCGGGCAACGCCCTCGGCACCTACCGGGACAGGCGGATCGGCGGCCTGCGCCCCTACGCCGCCTTCTGCGCGGTGAACCTCGCCGGCGCCGCCGTCCAACTCCTCTGCCTCACCGTCAGCCACTACGGCCTCGGACTCACCTCCCAGCGCGCCGACACCCTCTCCGGCGCGGGCATCGGCATGGCGCTGGCCACGATTCTGCGGTTCTGGGGTACCCGTACATGGGTCTTCCGGGCGGAGGGCAGAGTCGGATCATGGACTGGCTGAAAAGGCTCCCGGTCATCGGGCCGTGGGCGGAGCGGCTGATGATCACCCACGCGTGGCGGTCGTACGAGCGGCTGGACCGCGTGAAGTGGACGCGGCTGGCCGCCGCGATGACCTTCACGAGTTTCGTGGCGCTGTTCCCGCTGCTGACGGTGTCCGCCACGATCGCCGCCGGCACGCTCAGCACGGAGCAGCAGGACAAGCTCCAGGACAAGCTCGCCGAGCAGGTGCCCGGCATCTCCGACCAGCTGGACATCGCCGGCCTGGTGGACAACGCCGGCGCCATCGGCCTCATCGCCGGCGCGCTGCTGTTCTTCACCGGTGTCAGCTGGGCCGGCTCGATGCGCGAGTGCCTGCGCGCGGTGTGGGAGCTGCCCGACGAGGAGGAGAACCCGGCCCTTCGCTACGCCAAGGACGCGGGCGTCCTGCTCGGCCTCGGCGGCGCGCTCCTCCTCACCATCGCCGCCTCCGCCGTCGCCTCCGCGATGATCGGCTGGATCACCCGGCACCTGGGCATCGACGAGGGCGGCTGGAGCGGCGTCCTGCTGCACATCGCCGCGTTCCTGATCGCCGTGCTCGCCGACTTCCTGCTGCTGCTCTACGTCCTGACGCTGCTGCCCGGCGTCGAGCCCACGCGCCACCGCCTGGTCGTGGCGGCGCTGACCGGCGCGGTCGGCTTCGAACTGCTGAAACTGCTGCTCAGCGGCTACTTGCAGGGCGTGGCGGCGAAGAGCATGTACGGCGCGTTCGGCGTGCCCGTCGCGCTGCTGCTGTGGATCAACTTCACCTCGAAGCTGGTGCTGTTCTGCGCCTCCTGGACGGCGACGCAGAGCAAGGCGGACGAACTCCAGGACGTGCAGGACGTGCCGGACGTGCCGGGCGTCAGGGGCGGGTCCGGCGGCGCACCAGATCCGGCAGCGGCCAACGGCGGTTGACCAGGAACGCGCCGCCCGCGAGCAGCACCAGCACACCGCCGGTGATGCCGAGCGCGATCCCGATGCCGCTGGAGCCGTCCGCGCCCGGGGCGCCGGCCACCGGCTTCCCGGCCGTGCTGCCCGCGCCGCTCCCGGAGCCGCCGGCCTCCCCGGAGGGGTTCGCGCCGGGCTGGGAGCCGGCCTGCTCGGCGCTCTTCGGCGGCACCAGCTCACCCACCGGCTGGACCTTCCCGGCCGCCTTGAAGCCCCAGTCGAACAGTCGTGCGGTCTCCTTGTAGACCTCGTTGTGCTCCTGCTTCTCCGGATTCATCACGGTCACCAGCAGCACCTTGCCGTCCCGCTCGGCGACACCGGTGAAGGTGGCACCGGCGTTGGTGGTGTTGCCGTTCTTGACGCCGGCGATGCCCTGGTAGACGGGCAGGCCGACGTCGCCGCTCAGCAGCCGGTTGGTGTTCTGGATCTCGAAGGGCTTGCGGACCTTCTTGCCCTTCTTGTCCTTCTTCGTCTCGCCGGGGAACTTCGCGCTGACCGTCGAGGCGTACTCGCGGAAGTCCTTCTTCTGCATCCCGGAGCGGGCGATCAGCGTCAGGTCGTAGGCCGAGGACACCTGCCCCTCCGCGTCGTAGCCGTCCGGGCTGACGACGTGCGTGTCGAGTGCCTGGAGCTCCTCGGCGTGCTCGTTCATCTCCTTGACGGTGTTGTCGACGCCCTTGTTCATGGCCGACAGCACGTGCACGGCATCGTTTCCGGAGCGCAGGAAGACGCCGAGCCACAGATCGTGGACCGTGTAGGTCTCGTCCTCCTTTATCCCGACCAGGCTGGAGCCCGAGCCGATGCCCGCCAGGTCGGAGGGGACGACCTTGTGCTCGGCCGTCCTCGGGAACTTCGGCAGCAGCGTGTCCGCGAACAGCATCTTCAGCGTGCTCGCCGGGGCCAGCCGCCAGTGCGCGTTGTGCGCGGCCAGCACGTCACCCGACTCGGCGTCCGCGACGATCCAGGAGCGGGCGCTCACGTCCTTCGGCAGCACCGGCACGCCGCTCGCCAGGTTCACCTGCGTTCCCGGCTGCCCGAGCCGGGCACCGCCCACGGTCGACATCGACGCCGGGGGAGTGGCCGACGGGCTCGCCGACGGACTGCCCGAGGGACTCGGGGCCGCGACGGCGGCGGGCGCGGCCAGGGCGAGGGACGACAGGACGGCGGAGGTGACCAGCAGGGATCGCCTGACGGTCTTCTTCGGAGCGGGCACGGTCGGAAACGTACATGCAGTACGCAGGGAAGTCCCGCCTCCGCCCCCACCCCGCGAACGGAACCAGACAGGACTTGGCGATACTGGTCTCATGCTGTGCTCATCCGGGGGACAACCCCCGGACCCCCGGCCGCCCCCGGGAGCCCGGCATTGCGATGAAAGGTCTGATTTTGTGAAGCTCAGCCGGCCCGTCTCCTGGTTCCTGCTCGCCTTCGGGGTGTGGAGCTGGGTCATCTGGATCACTTTCGTCAAGAACCTTGTCAAGGACAGCAGCGGGCTCGCCTTCGACGACGGTCATCCCACGGCGTACTTCTGGGTGCACCTGCTGCTCGCCGTCGTTTCCTTCGTATTGGGGACGGCCATCGGGGCCATCGGGTTGCGTGGTCTGCGCGCACTGCGCCGGACGTCATAACGGCAATCGGGAGACACGACACCGTGGCCATCGTCTTCGTACTCGTCGCAACACTCGTCCTGGCCGTCATCGTGACGGCCAACTGGTACGTGTGGCGCCGCCTGTTCCGCGACACCACCCGCGGCCCGGGCATCGCCCGCCGCACGGGCGCGGTCCTGATCGCGGGCGGCTGGCTCCTCGCGATCACGGCCCTGGTGGCCGAACGCACCGGCGCCCCCTTCTGGCTCCAACAGGTCCTGGCCTGGCCGGGCTTCCTGTGGCTGGCCCTGTCGATATACCTGCTGCTGGCGGTCGTCGCGGGGGAGGTCGTACGGCCGGTGCTGCGGTGGTTCCTCGAGCGGCGGGCGAGAGCGAAGGGCATGGGCTCCGAGCCCGGCGCCGGCATGCCCGCCGGTGCGGGTGCGCCCGACGGCGCCGGTGAGCCCGCTGCCGCACCAAAGATGGACCGGGCCGGCGCGGCACCCCTGTCCGCGACGGCCGGCGGCCCGCAGATGGACGACGGGGCCGGTGCACCCGGCGGTGCACCCACGTCCGTGGCGGCGACCGCCGTGCACGCCGACCCCGGCGGCACGGTGACCGCTCCCGCCACCGCCCCTCCCCCCGCGACTGGTCCCACCCCGGACAGTTCCCCGCAGCCGCTCACCACCCCCGGCGCCACCGACAACACTGCCCCCACCCCCACCGGCCCCTCCCGCCGTCTCTTCGTCTCCCGGGTCGTCGCCGGGGCCGCCGCGGCCGCTGCCGTCGGGACCGTGGGATACGGGACGTACGGCGTGCTGCGCGGGCCGAAGGTGAAGCGCGTCACCGTGCCCCTGGCTAAACTGCCGCGCGCCGCGCACGGATACCGAATCGCGGTCGTCAGTGATGTGCACCTCGGCCCGGTCCTGGGCCGCGGCTTCGCGCAGAAGGTCGTCGACACGATCAACGCGACCCAGCCCGACCTGATCGCGGTCGTCGGCGACCTGGTCGACGGCAGTGTGAAGGACCTGGGCCCCGCGGCGGCACCCCTGGCGCAGCTGAAGGCCCGTCACGGGTCCTACTTCGTCACCGGGAACCACGAGTACTTCTCCGGCGCCGAGCAGTGGGTCGAGGAGGTCCGCCGCCTCGGCCTCGTCCCCCTGGAGAACGCCCGCAGGGAGATGCCGTACTTCGACCTGGCCGGAGTCAACGACGTCGCCGGCGAGGACGAGGGCCAGGGCCCCGACTACGCCCGGGCGCTCGGCGACCGCGACACGGCACGCGCGTGCGTGCTGCTCGCCCACCAGCCCGTGCAGATCCACGACGCCGTCGAGCACGGCGTCGACCTCCAGCTGTCCGGCCACACCCACGGCGGCCAGCTCTGGCCCGGCAACTTCCTCGCCGCCGCCGCCAACCCGACCGTCGCGGGCCTGGAGCGCTATGGCGACACCCAGCTCTACGTCTCACGCGGCGCGGGCGCCTGGGGCCCGCCCACCCGGGTGGGGGCACCGTCGGACATCACCCTGATCGAGCTGGCGTCGCGCCAGGCCTGACCCTGTGAGAACGCTGTGAAACCGGACCGAAACGCCCATCGGTAAGTTCTTTCCCAACTCGGCAGATCTCCCTTCCGCCCGCTCAAACTCCTGTGATTGGGTGAGGCCGCCACAAAGGGGTGTGGCACTGGCACAAGGGCCCACGGGCCTGGGAGGGCAAGGCCGATGCGATCGGTTCGCATGCGGATACTCGCGGGACTGCTCGTCCTGGCGGCCGTGGGTGTGGGCGCCTGGCAGCTCGTGCCGTCGAAGAAGGACGGCACGGCCATCACGGTCGGCACGACGGACGCCGTCACGTCCCTCGACCCGGCCGGCGCCTACGACGCCGGTTCCTGGGCGCTGTTCAGCAACGTCTTCCAGTCGCTGCTCACTTTCGCCCCCGGCGGCACCGCACCCGTACCGGACGCGGCCAGGAGCTGCGCGTTCCCCGACGGCGACCTGACCACGTACCGCTGCCAACTGCGTTCCGGCCTCACCTTTCCGAGCGGCCGGAAGATGACCGGCGAGGACGTGAAGTACTCCTTCGACCGGATCATGAAGATCAAGTCCCCGGTCGGCCCGGCGTCCCTGCTCGACACCCTCCGTTCCGTGGACGCCGACGGGCTGACCGTCACCTTCCACCTGTCCTCGCCCGACGCCACGTTCCCGTTCAAGGTGGCAACCGGTGCGGGCTCGATCGTCGACCACACCGCGTACCCGGCCGGCAAGCTGCGCACCGGCAACCGTGTCGACGGCACCGGCCCGTACACCCTCACCTCCTACGCGAAGGACGCCACGGCGGTCCTCGCGCCCAACAGCCACTACCGGGGCGCGGTCAAGGGCGGTGCGAACAGGCCCGTCGAACTGCGCTACTACGCCACCCCCGCTGCCCTGGACACCGCATGGAAGGACAAGCGCGTCGAGGTCACGACCGATCAGCTGCCGCCCGCGGTCCTCGCCGATCTGAACCCGAGCGATCCCGCGCAGCGCGTCTTCGAGGCGGACGGCTCCGAGACCCGCAACCTGTACTTCAACACCCGCGCGGGCAAGCCCCTGCACAACCCGAAGGTCCGGCAGGCCATGGCCTGGCTGATCGACCGCGGGCGGCTGGCCGCCACCGTCTACGACGGCACCGTCGACCCGCTGTACTCGCTGATCCCGGCGGGCCTCACCGGGCACACCGCCTCGTTCTTCGACGACTATCCCGAGCCGGACCGGAAGAAGGCACGGAAGCTGCTCACCCAGGCCGGCGTGACCCTGCCCGTCCGCTTCACCTACGGCTACGCCAGGGGTCGCGGCGCCGGTGAGCAGGAGGCCGCCGAGATCAGACGGGAGCTGGAGGCGAGCGGCCTGTTCAAGGTCACCCTCAAGGGTTACGAGTGGACCGACTTCCAGAAGCGCTGGGCGAGCGGTGAGCTCGACGCGTACGCCGTCGGCTGGGTCGCCGACTTCCCCGACCCGGACACCTTCCAGGCCGCGCTCGTCGGCACCGGCAGCGCCATGAACACCGGCTACAGCAGCAAGGCCGTCGACCGGCTCATCAAGGACAGCCGGCGCTACGCCGACCGCGGCGAGGCCGACCGGGACTTCCAGTCGGTGCAGCAGACCGTCGCCCGGGACGTGCCGGTGCTGCCGCTGTGGCAGGCGAAGGAGTACGTCGTCACCACCGAGGACATCGGCGGCGGCCAGTACCTGTCGGACGGCACGGGCGTGTTCCGGCTCTGGAGCCTCACCAGGATCTGACGCCGTGCCTCAGGAGCCGGTGCGACGCGGGGCCGCCGGATCCGGCATCGCCCGGGTCATGCCCGGCAGGAAGTCCGTGAACAGCTCGTGCACCTCGCGCACGAGCGGCCGCAGCACCCGGAAGCGGGCCAGCGCGACGCCCCGCGCGGTGAGCCGGGCCCCGCGCTCGGCGAGCCGGTAGCTGCGCTCCCGGCCCTCGGTCCGGTCGAAGATCCAGTACAGGACGAGGCCCATCTGGGAGAGCCACATCAACTCGGGCAGGATGTCCCGCAGTTCCTCGGCCACCTTGGTCTTCGTCGCCCCGGCCAGCACCTCCCGGTGGACGCTGATGGCCTCCTCGCGCGCGTGCTCCGACTCCGGGGAAAAGGGGCTGAGCGGGCTGTCCGGGTCGGCGGCGTTCTTGAAGAACTGCACCGCGAACTCGTGGTAGGGGGCGGCGATGTCCAGCCACGCCCGCAGCACGCCCGCGAGCCGGGCCTCCAGATCGTTCTCCCGCTCCAGGATCTCCCGGACCGCCACCTGGTGCTCGGCGGCGATCCGGTCGTAGAAGCCCTGGATCAGGTGTTCCTTGCCCTCGAAGTAGTAGTACGCGTTGCCGACGGAGACCCCGGCCTCCTTGGCGATGGCCCGCATCGTCGTCTTGTCGTAGCCGCGCTCCTGGAACAGCCGCATGGCCGTCTCCAGGATCAGGGCGCGGGTCTGCTCGGACTTGCTCGGGGTGGCGCCGTCGTCGGGGCCGTCGTTCTTCGCGGACACGGGAAGAGAGCCTAACGTCAGCGCCCCGGCGCCCGGTGAGGGGCGCAGGTGCCGTCGGCGCAGCCCGGCGCGGTGTAGGTCCAGCCGAGGGACGGGTCGTAGGACCACCCGTCCGCCCGCCGGTACACCCGGCCGCCCCACCGCGCCCCGCTTCCGTCACCTCGGTTCCACTGGGCACCGCGCCACTTGGCGGCGGCCAGCACCGCGCCCTTGGCGAGCCGGGCGCCGGACGGGGTGCTGAGCCGGTGGGCGAGCGGCCGGTGCTCGCGCAGCGCCCACAGGGTGACGATCCAGGCGGCGGGGCCCCGGTAGACCTGCCCGGCGTCGCCGACGACGGTGATCTCGTCGAGGGTGGCGCCGTGGTCGAGGCCGGGAAACCGCCGCCGGGCCTCCTCGGAGCCGGCCGGGACCAGCTCCAGCGGCACCAGCTGGGGCTGCCGCCGGAGCCAGTCGCGCAGGAACGCGCACAGGGAGCACTCGGCGTCGTAGAGGACGGTGAGCCGGCGGACCGGGGTGATGGCGTTCATGAAGCGCTCCGCTCAGGCCTGGGCCTGCGGGGCGGCCCAGCCCTGCGGCGGCACCGGCGGCACCTGCTCGCGCTCCATGGCACCGCGCCGCCGGATCCGGTTGAGCACGTAGACGTTGGCCAGGTGCATCACGCCGAGCACCAGCAGCACCACGCCGAGCTTGGTCGACAGGGCCTCGAAGACGCCGCGCGTGTCGGTGATGCTCCCGTCGCCGCTCAGATACAGCGCGACGAACCCGAGGTTGACGAGGTAGAAGCCGACCACCAGGAGGTGGTTGACGGCGTCGGCGAGCTTCTCGTTGCCGTGCAGCACGTCGGCGAGGAAGATCCTCCCGTTCCGGCTGAGCGTGCGGGCCACCCAGATGGTCAGACCGATGCTGACCAGCAGGTAGATGACGTAGGCGACGACCGTGCGGTCCATTGCCCCACCCTTCTTGAACACGTTCAAAACGCTGTCGGGATGACTCTAGACCGCTTTTTGAACATGTTCAACACAAGGGCTCCGGGTGATTGTCAGTGGTGGCTCGTACTGTCGTCGGCATGGCAATCGTGACGTTCGTCGACGAGACGACAGCGGGGGAGCGGCGGGCGGCCTGGGGGCTGGAGATCGCCGAGGAGCGGCTCACCGCACGGGAGTTGATCCGGCGCCGGGTGTTCCAGGAGGTGGCCGAATTCAACGCCCGGACGCCGGAGGTGTTCCAGGGCCTCGTGCAGCCCGAGGACACCGAGCGCGTGCTGAACGGATACGCGCCGCGCACGCCCCGCCGGATCGACCCCGAGGCGCAGACGGCCCTGGCCCTGCGGGCGTTCGCGGGGAACGGCTTCCTGGTGCTGGTGGGGGACCGCCAGGTCACCGACCCGGACGAGGAGATCGAGCTGGCGCTCGGCACCGAGGTCACGTTCCTGAAGCTCGTGCCCCTGGTCGGTGGCTGATGAGCACCTTCCGCACGCCCCGGTCCCACCTGGACCGGCTGCGCAACAGGATCGCCGACGGCGACATGGGCCGGGTCGCCGACGAGGCGCTGCGGGCCCTGGACTCCAGCCGGGGCACCTGGGGCGGCAGCTGGCAGCCGGTGCTGGACCTGCTCCGCGATCTGCCGGCCGAGCGCCGCCGCGAGCTGCTGCACGCCCTGGCCGACCGCTTCGGGCAGGCCGGTGACGACACGGAGGACCGCTGCCGCCATCTCGCCCTGTGCGGCCTGGTCTCCGAGGGCCTCGACGACGACCCGCTGGCCGCCGAACGCCACCGGGCCCTGGCCGACCTGGCACGGCGTCAGACCTTCTGGCACTCGGCCCGCTTCGACGTCCTGGCCCGCGCCGAACTGGCCGCGGGCCGCCCGCTCCCGGCGCCCGTGGTGGCCGTCGTCCGCCGCGCCGTCCTGGACGCCTACCGCGCGGACGACCTCACGAGCCTGGCCCGGCAGCTCACCGACCCTGTTCTCAACGTCGGTGAGGCATGGTCCGAGCAGGCCATGCGCGACGCCGCGACCCCCGACTGGCAGGCACTCCTCAGGCATGCGCTGACAGCCACCGCCTCCAGGCCCACGGCCAAGTGGGACAAGGGGGCGCGTGCCCTCCTGGAAACGCTGGGCGCGGACGCCGTCCGCGAGAGGCTCCTGTCCTGGCTCGCCCTCGTCGGCCGCCCCCGCACGCTCCCGCTGGAGCGCCGGGCGTGGGAGCCGGACATCAACAACGCCTACGACCCGTACAACGCCACGGCCCTGCGCGGCCTGGCCTGGCTCCTCTCCCTCCTGCCGCCCGATCCCGGCACGGCGCGGGCCCTCGGCGCCCTGGTCGAGACCTCACTCAGGAAGGTCGCGGGCATCGGCCCCCGCAACCCCAAAGTCGCCAACGCGGGCGTCGTCGCACTCGCCCGCGTCGACTCCGAAGCGGCCCTCGCCGAACTCGCCCGGCTGGCCACGCGGGTGACCTACAAGAACACCGCCAAGCTCCTCGACACGGCCCTGGAGGCCCGGGCCACCGCGCTCGGCCTCAGCCGCGAGGAGATCGAGGAACTGGCGGTCCCGGCGTACGGCCTGACGGAGGCCGGCCGGGCGACGCACCGCCTCGGCGAGGCGACAGCCCTGCTCGAGATCCAGGGCACCCGGGCCGTGCTGGGCTGGCGCAACGCGGCCGGCAAGCCGGTCAAGAGCGTCCCGGCCGCGGTGAAGCGCGACCACCCGGACGAACTGAAAGACCTGAAGACCGCGGTCAAGGACATCGACAAGATGCTCTCGGCCCAGAGCGAGCGCCTGGACCGCCAGTTCCTGGCCCGCCGCAGCTGGCCGTACGCCGTCTGGCGCGAGCGCTACCTCGACCACCCGCTGGTCGGCACGCTCGCCCGCCGCCTGCTGTGGACGGTCGACGGCAGGGCGGCCGGCTACGCGGACGGAGAACTGCGCACCCTGGCCGACGAACCGCTGCGCCAGGGCACGCGGGTCGAACTCTGGCATCCGATCGGCCACGAGCCCGCCGAGATCGTGGCCTGGCGCGACTGGCTGGAACGGCACGGCATCACCCAGCCCTTCAAACAGGCCCACCGCGAGGTCTACCTGCTCACGGACGCCGAGCGCACGACCCGCACCTACTCCAACCGCTTCGCGGCCCACGTCCTGCGCCAGCACCAGTTCCACTCCCTGGCCGCGCTCCGCGGCTGGCGCAACAAGCTCCGCCTGTGCGTCGACGACTCGGCCCCTCCCGCCACCCGCGAACTGCCCCAGTGGGGCCTGCGCGCCGAGTACTGGATCGAGGGCGACGGCGAGGAGTACGGCCTCGACACCACCGACTCCGGCAGCTATCTGCGCCTGCGCACCGACCAGGTCCGCTTCTACCCGATCGACGCCCCGGAGAACTCGGCCCACTGCTCCGGCGGCGAGTACGCCATGTGGCTCCGCGACGGCCAGGACCCCGTCGCCCCGATCCCCCTGGAGGACATCCCGCCGCTGGTCCTCTCCGAAGTCCTGCGCGACGTCGACCTGTTCGTCGGCGTAGCCAGCATCGGCAACGACCCCACCTGGCAGGACGGCGGCCCCGGCGGCCGCTTCCGCGAGTACTGGACGTCGTACGGCTTCGGCGAGCTCAACCAGAGCGCCGCGACCCGCAGGCTCCTGCTCGAACGCCTGGTCCCGCGCCTGGCGATAGCCGACCGCTGCACGCTGGAGGGCCGCTTCCTGCACGTCAAGGGCGACCGCCACACGTACAAGATCCACCTGGGCTCGGGCAACATCCTCAGAACCCCGAACGACCAGTACCTCTGCATCGTCCCGAAGTCCGACCCGTCGGCCCCGCGGACGGGCTACCTCCCCTACGAGGGCGACCGCATGCTGGCGGTGATCCTGAGCAAGGCGATGCTGCTGGCGGAGGACACACGGATCACGGACCCTTCGATTCTCAGCCAGTTGTGAGGGAGCCCGCGATGGTGCCGCGGTCCCGGCTCATTCGCTCGTTTTCGCCTGGCCGGCCCTGAGGATCTCGGCCGCGTCGAGGGTCACCTTTGCGCCGATGGAGTCGGGGAGAGTGACGAGCTCGCCGGGGGCATGAGGACGGTGGTTCTCGTATCCGCTTCCCACCGGGCCGGTCAGGACGTGGAGGCGCTGGTGCTTGCGGTCGACGACGACGTAGACCGGAACCTTGGCTTCGGCGTAGGCGGCGACCTTGGTCTTGAGGTCGTCCTTCCAGTTCCCGGACGTGACTTCCAGGACGAGACGGAAGCAGGCCGGATCGTAGGCGTTGTTCTCGACGAGGCGGTCGTCGATGTCGGCGTCCACCACCACGAGGTCGGGGATGGCGTAGTCCTCGGCGCCGGTGGGGAGCCAGAGGCCGACGTTCTGCAGGACTTCGGTTGGCCCGTCATCCAGACCTGCCGCGATGAACGGGCGCATGAGTTTGGTCAGGGCACGGGCATGAGGTGCATCCGGGGACGGGGTCACGAGGAGATGGCCTCCGATGATCTCGACGCGGTAGCCCGGATGGCGCTCCATGATCTCGTCGGCGATGGTCGTGAGGGTGACCGGCTCTTCGTCGTGGAAGGGCTGCTCGACGGAAGCTGCTGACATCAGGTGCCTCCTGGGAAATGGTGTCGAGAGCATCATGGTAGGCCGGACGACGCCTGCGCGGTCTTCACGACCTCTTTCACCCGATGGTGTGGCATATGCCAGAGGGCCCCGTTCCCAGCGGAAACAGGGCCCTCATGAGCAAGCGGTCGATCTCAGTAGCGGCGCGTGATCAGCGCCCGCTTCACCTCGGCGATCGCCTTCGTGACCTCGATGCCGCGCGGGCAGGCGTCCGTGCAGTTGAAGGTCGTGCGGCAGCGCCAGACGCCGTCGCGGTCGTTGAGGATCTCCAGGCGCTGCTCGCCCGCCTCGTCACGCGAGTCGAAGATGAAGCGGTGGGCGTTGACGATGGCCGCCGGGCCGAAGTACTGGCCGTCGTTCCAGAAAACCGGGCACGACGTGGTGCAGGCCGCGCAGAGGATGCACTTCGTCGTGTCGTCGAAGCGCTCGCGGTCCTCGGCCGTCTGCAGACGCTCGCGCGTGGGCTCGTTCGTGTCCTTTGTGATGAGGAAGGGCATGACGTCCCGGTACGCCTGGAAGAACGGCTCCATGTCCACGACCAGGTCCTTCAGGACCGTCAGGCCCTTGATGGCCTCGACCGTGATCGGCTTCTCGGGGTTGATGTCCTTGATCAGCGTCTTGCACGCGAGGCGGTTCTTGCCGTTGATCCGCATCGCGTCCGAGCCGCAGATGCCGTGGGCGCAGGAACGGCGGAACGTGAGGGTGCCGTCGAGCTCCCACTTGATCTTGTGGAGGGCGTCGAGGACGCGCTCCTTCGGGTCGATCTCCAGCTGGAAGTCTTCCCAGCTCGCCTCCGCCGCGACCTCCGGGTTGAACCGGCGGATGCGGAAGGTGACCGTGATGTAGGGGGAGTCGGCGAAGCCGGGCTCGGGCTTTCCGGCCGCGTCCGACTTGTCCAGAACGGGGGTAGCCATCAGTACTTACGCTCCATCGGCTGGTAGCGGGTCTGGACGACCGGCTTGTAGTCGAGACGGACGGTTTCGGAGCCGTCGGCGCCGACCTCGCGGTACGCCATGGTGTGCCGCATGAAGTTGACGTCGTCGCGGTTCGGGTAGTCCTCACGGTAGTGACCGCCGCGGGACTCCTTGCGGGCGAGCGCGGAGACCGCCATGACCTCGGCGAGGTCGAGCAGGTTGCCCAGCTCGATGGCCTCCAGCAGGTCCGTGTTGAACCGCTTGCCCTTGTCCTGGATCGACACGTTCTTGTAGCGCTCGCGCAGCTCCGCGATCTTCTCGACCGCCGTCTTGATCGTCTGCTCGGTGCGGAACACCATGACGTTGGCGTCCATGGTCTCCTGCAGCTCCTTGCGCAGCGTCGTCACGCGCTCGGTGCCGGTGGAGTCGCGCAGCATCTCCACCTGCTTGAGCACGAACTCGGCCGGGTTCTCCGGCAGCTCGACGTAGTCGGCCGTCTGGGAGTACTCGGCCGCGGCGATGCCGGCCCGCTTGCCGAAGACGTTGATGTCCAGCAGCGAGTTGGTGCCGAGTCGGTTGGCGCCGTGCACCGACACGCAGGCGACCTCGCCGGCCGCGTACAGGCCCGGGACGACCGTGGTGTTGTCCGCCAGGACCTCACCCTCGACGTTCGTCGGGATGCCGCCCATGGCGTAGTGCGCGGTGGGCTGGATCGGGATCGGGTCCGTGTACGGCTCGATGCCGAGGTAGGTACGGGCGAACTCCGTGATGTCGGGCAGCTTGGCGTCCAGCTGCTCCGGCGGGAGGTGGGTGAGGTCCAGGTAGACGTGGTCGCCCTCGGGGCCGCAGCCGCGGCCTTCCCGGATCTCCGTGTAGATGGAGCGCGAGACGACGTCACGCGAGGCGAGGTCCTTCATGACCGGCGCGTACTTCTCCATGAAGCGCTCGCCGTCCTTGTTGCGGAGGATGCCGCCCTCACCACGGGCGCCCTCCGTCAGCAGGATGCCCATGCGCCAGATGCCGGTCGGGTGGAACTGGAAGAACTCCATGTCCTCCAGCGGGATGCCCCGGCGGTAGACCGCCGCCTGGCCGTCACCCGTCAGCGTGTGCGCGTTCGACGTCACCTTGAAGAACTTGCCGCAGCCGCCGGACGCGTAGATCACGGCCTTCGCCTGGAAGACGTGGATCTCGCCGGTGGCCAGCTCGTACGCCACCACACCGGCCGAGCGCTTGACGCCGTCGACCTCGGTGATCAGCTGGTCCAGGACGTAGAACTCGTTGAAGAACTCCACGCCCTCCTTGACGCAGTTCTGGTACAGCGTCTGGAGGATCATGTGGCCGGTGCGGTCGGCCGCGTAGCAGGAGCGGCGGACCGGGGCCTCGCCGTGGTTGCGGCTGTGACCGCCGAAGCGGCGCTGGTCGATCGTGCCGTTCGGGGTGCGGTTGAACGGCAGGCCCATCTTCTCCAGGTCGAGGACGGAGTCGATGGCCTCCTTCGCCAGGATCTCGGCGGCGTCCTGGTCGACCAGGTAGTCACCGCCCTTGACCGTGTCGAAGGTGTGCCACTCCCAGTTGTCCTCCTCCACGTTGGCGAGCGCGGCGGCCATGCCGCCCTGCGCGGCGCCCGTGTGGGAGCGGGTGGGGTAGAGCTTGGTGAGCACGGCGGTGCGGCTGCGCTTCGTCGACTCGATGGCGGCGCGCATACCGGCGCCACCGGCGCCGACGATGACGGTGTCGTACTTGTGGATCTTCATGATTCTCGCAGCCCCGTGCCTAGCGGATGTTCGGGTCGAAGGTGAAGATCACCAGCGTGCCCAGCAGGATGGTGAACACCGTGGCGGTGTAGAGCAGGCCCTTGAGCCACAGCCGGGTGTTCGCGCGCTCCGCGTAGTCGTTGATGACCGTGCGCAGGCCGTTGGCGCCGTGCAGCATCGCGAGCCACAGCATCAGCAGGTCCCAGACCTGCCAGAAGGGGCTCGCCCAGCGGCCCGCCACGAAGGCGAAGCCGATCTTGGAGACACCGCCGTCCAGCACGAGCTGGATCAGCAGGTGGCCGAGGACCAGCACGACCAGCACCACGCCCGACAGGCGCATGAACAGCCACGCGGCCAGTTCGAAGTTGCCGCGGGTGGACTTCGGGGTCTTCTTGGTGCGCTTGCGCGGTGCCTCGATGAAGGGCGCCGGGTTGTCGACGGTGTAGACGGCGCCACCCTCGACGGGGCCGACGCCGGCGGCGGTCTTCTCAGACGTGGACATTGGCGTCAGCTCCCGAACAGTTCACGAGCGGCGTGGCCGAGGACGGGGTAGATCGCCCCGATCATCAGCACGACCCACAGGGCGACGACGGTCCAGAGCATCTGCTTCTGGTAGCGAGCGCCCTTGATCCAGAAGTCGACGGCGATGACGCGCAGGCCGTTGAGCGCGTGGAAGAGGATGGCGGCGACGAGGCCGTACTCCAGCAGCGCGACGATCGGCGTCTTGTACGTGGCCACGACGGTGTCGTAGGCCTCGGGCGACACACGGACGAGTGCGGTGTCCAGCACGTGAACGAACAGGAAGAAGAAGATGAGGACGCCGGTGACTCGGTGAGCCACCCAGGACCACATTCCTTCCCGGCCGCGGTACAGCGTTCCAGCCGGCACGGAAGTTTCCTCCGGGAGCGGGGATTGGGGCCGCGCCGGCTTGGTGTGTCGGTCGGGCCCGGCCGGGTACGGTCCACCGGCCCCCAGCATCGTAGCGAGGCGCTGCCGCTGGGCTGAGCCGGGGTCCCAGGGTGTGATCAAACTGGCATGCAAAGAGGTACAGGTGGGCTAGCGCGGCCAAGGGGGCGTGGGGTGCCACTGGGGCCGCCGGGTGCGGGCCGTCAGTGGTTGATCGCGCAGTTCCCCGCGCCCCTGAGGGCAGTCAGCAGGCGCCCCCTCGCGAGGCGCCGGAGTTCGTCCGCCGTCACGGCTCGCTCCTCCTCCGGATCGTTGGTCAATCGTGACCGGATGGCTTCCAGGAGGCGGTCCAGGGTCTCGGTCTGCGCCACACCATCCAGGCAGATGACGAACACATGTCCGAAACGGGCCTCGTAGGCCGCGTGGGCCGCGCTGAGGGCCGTGTGGGCCGCGGAGTACGTGCCGGGCGGGAGGGGTGGCAGGGACTCGGCTGCCAGGGCCTCGGTCAGGTCGGGCCAGGTCAGGTCGTAGGCCGCCTCGTCCGCCGCGGCGAGCAGGGAGTCCAGGTCCGGATAGGGGCGGTGTTCCGCGACGCGCCGGGACCAGCGGGGGCTGCGCAGGCAGGAGAGGAGCGTCTGCTCCAGAGCCTCGGCCGAGGCCGCGTTGAAGTGCTCCACCGGTATGGCGAGTCGGCCGGGGAGGTCTGGGAGACGGTGCGCAGGCAGCGTGGGTCCTCGTGGGCGTCACGTGTGTCGGCAGGGCATGTTGTGAGAGATGTGACGTCACGCTATCGAGTACGACCATGACGTGTCCGACGGATGCCCGAATTTCACCCGGGAGAGAGAGATTCCGAACGCGTGGTGGACGGGCGTGACGTGGCAGGGGGTCTTAGGTTGGCGATGTGAGTCAGCACAGGCGCCGAGGCTCGGCGAAGCAGACGAAGCAGATGAAGCAGGGCAAGCAGCGGCAGGTGGTGATCCTGGCCATGGCCGTCGCCCTGGTCGTGATCGCGGCCGGGGTGAGTCTGGGGCTCTGGGCGGCCTCGGGCGGCGACGGCGGGACCACCGGGCCGGAGGCCAGATCCTCCCAAGGCCGGTCCGCGGCCGCCCCGCAGGGCACCTCACCGGAGAACGCCCCGAGTCCGAGCCGCTCCTACGCCCTGTCCAAGGCGCCGCGGACGATCCCGGCCGTGCGTGAGCACACCGCGGCGCGCGGCCCGGGCTGGCGGCCCGCGAGCGGGAACCGCGTCGTCGTGGACGACCCGGCGCTGGCCGACGAGGGCCGGCTGATCGCCGGTGAGCTCGGCATGAAGTACGAGGGCGAGAAGGACGACCGGCGCGCCGGGGACCTGCGGCTGACGCTGAACGAGGACAAGGGCGCGAACCCGGAGTCGTACGTCATGACCGTGCGCGACGGGCGGGTGGAGATCGGCGGGCCCGCCGACGCGGGCGTCTTCTACGGCACCCGGACCCTCAAGCAGGAGGTGCACGACGGCGGTACCGCGCCCGAGGGCGTGGTGCGGGACGAGCCGGCCAAGCCGGAGCGCGGGTTCATGCTGGACATCGCCCGCAAGAACTACACGGCGGACTGGATCGAGGACCGGATCCGCGAACTGGGCGATCTGAAGTTCAACCAGCTCGGGCTGCACTTCTCCGACGACCAGGGGTTCCGGATCGAGTCCGACTCGCATCCGGAGATCGTGTCCCAGCAGCACCTGACCAAGGCGCAGGTGCGCGAGATCGTCAACCTCGCGAAGAGCCGGCACATCACCGTCGTGCCCGAGATCGACTCGCCCGGGCACCTCGGCGCGGTCCTCGACACCCACCCCGACCTGCAGCTGCGCACCGCGCAGGGGTCGGCGGTGCAGGGGGCCATCGACATCTCCAAGAGCGAGAGCGCCCAGATCGTCGACGACCTGCTGAACGAGTACGCGGAGCTGTTCCCGGGCGGGCCGTGGCACCTCGGCGGCGACGAGTACCAGGCGCTGGTGCGCTCCGACCCCGAGGCGTCGTTCCCGCAGCTCGCCGCCGCCGCGCGGGAGAAGTACGGCTCCGGCGCGACGGTCGCCGACCTCACCACCGGCTGGCTCAACGACCGGGCCGCCACCGTCCGCAAGCACCAGCGCGTCCCGCGCGCCTGGAACGACGGCTTCTTCGCGGACACCTCCGTCGACGCCGACAAGGACATCCAGGTCGGCTACTGGACCGGCAAGGAGATCGGGGCCCGGCCGCCGGCGGTGTACCTGGGCGAGGGCCGGAAGGTGATCAACTACAACGACGAGTTCCTGTACTACGTGCTCGGCCAGCCGCAGACCTTCGTCTACCCGACGGGGCAGCGGATCTACGAGCAGTGGACGCCGCGGGTGCTGCGCGGCACGCAGGCCGTGCCGGAGCGCTACGACGGACAGATCCTCGGCGGGGTCTTCGCCGTCTGGGGCGACATCCCGGACGCGCAGACGCAGGACCAGGTGGCGGCCGGGATCCGGATGCCGCTGCGGGCGACCGTCCAGAAGCTGTGGGACCCGGGCCGGCCCGAGCTGTCCTGGGCGGAATTCCGGGCGCTTGCGGACAGGCTCGGCTGACCGCACACGAATTCACCCGTACGGCTGCGAACTGCCGTACGGGTGTGGTGGTCTTCTGACGCGAGCCGAATCGAATATGCCGGGGGGAACCGGAGCATGGGGTACTGGGGGTACTTCGTCGTGGGCCGTGGGGAGCGGCCGCTGGCGGAACTGGACGCGCTGGCGGGGGCGGCGGACGGGATGGTGCGGCGCACCTCCGCGCCGGGCGGATGGCAGGTCTGGGAGTACCCGAGCAGCGACGGCGACGTGGGGAACATGAACGCCCTCGCCCGGGAGACCGGGGCGCCCGCGCTGTTCGGGTACGTCATGAACAGCGAGTGCGTGGTGCTGGAGGCCGCCGCGCCGGAGAGCGGTACGTGGACGACCTGCCTCGCCCGGGCCGCCATGGCCGGGTATCTGGGGGCCGGCCGGGAGGGCCTCACCCTGGAGGACTACTTCCTGGAACCCCGCGACGCCGCCGAGCACGCCGCCCGCTGGGCCGCCGAGGCCGGGCACGAAGTGAACGCGGACGCCCTTGTGGACGTACTCACGTCAGACCCCGAACCTCTGGCCGAAAACCTCCTCTTCCGCTTCCTCGACCGACTGGGCGTCGTGCCCCTGTGACGTTCCGGGGCCGTTGCGCGCAGTAAGGGGAAGTGCGGGTTCCGTGAGGGGTGAGGGCTGGAAGCGGCCTGGTAGGGCCCTGCAAGGCCCGCGGAGGGAGGCGTGGATGAGCCTGGTGGAGTTGATCGCACAGGCCGACGAACGCGGGCTGGCCGCGAGCGGGCTGGCTTGTCTGGATCGGTGCGTGCCCCTGCTGGGCGGCGACGACGAGACCCTGCGGCCGCTGTGGGCGAGCCTCAGCGACGGCGCCGGCAGCGGCGACTGGGGTGAGGGGCTGGAGCAGGCGCGCAAGAAGCTGGACGCCGCCGGCACCGGGGACGAGGCGGCCGTGCTCGCCCACCGGATGCTGGAGGCCGCTCCCGCGGAGCGGTCCCCCGCCGAGGTGCGGGTGTGGGCCGACGCCTGCTCCGTCGCCGCCCTCCAGATCCACCGCCTCCTCGACACCGCCGCCGACGACGCCTCGTCGGTCGCCGTGCGCCGCGAGGGCCGTACGGAGGGCATGTCACCGCTCGTCGCCGCGGAACTGCGCCGCCAGATCACCGTCCTGGAGGTCCTGGCCGGTCACGGCCCGGCCGGGCTGCGGCGGGCGCTGGAGGTGTCGACCGAGGGGCGCCGGGTGCTGCGCGCGGTCGTCTCGCGCCGGAGCCGGCAACGCGGCTGAGGAACGGGCCGCCGGGCCCCCGACCGGCCTAAACCCCCGTTCCTGGAAGGGTCCTGTGACCGTCGTAGGGCCGAGGTGGGGCGGTCCTGCGCGACTTCCGGGAAGTCGCCGATTTCGTGTGACGAAACGTCACGCCGCAGCGCTTTCACGGGTGTGACGACTCAAGCGGAAACCAGGCCTTCGGCCGCGGCGAAGCCGCTGCGGTGGGCGGCGGACACGGTGGCGACGATGCGCGAAGGGGCACGGCTGCACCTCGACTACTCGGCCCAGAGCCTGTGGAGCATCGACCGGATGATCGAGGGGATACGGCGGGAAGGAGCCCCGTACGCCGCCGTGCGGGAGGTGCTGCGCGGATTCGGCGCCTACGCCGGTGAGGTGATGGCGCGCCAGACCGGCGCCGAGTGGTGGGCGACGGGCGGCGACCACTGGATCCGCACCCCCGACGGACGCCTCTGGGACCCGATCGACGAGGCCCGCCGCTGCTACGCCGGGCACGGCTCGCTGCGGCTGCTGTGCCGGGACGCGACGGCCGCCGCGCCCCGGAGGTAGCGTCAGCGCGCGAGCGCCACCGTGACGTCGTCCTCGATGACCGGACCGGTCGGCTCCGGGGACGGCTCGTCGGGCTTGGCGGCCTTCCCGGCGAGCGTGCGGATCTCGGGCAGGTCATCGTAGAGGTGCTGGCCGGGGCACTCGGTCGGGTAGCCGTCGCGGTGGCCGGAGATGCGGTGCAGCGTGGCCTTCTGGCCCGCCTTGTACTTGCCGTTGTCGGCACCGGCGGTCAGCACCACCGTGCCGGTCGGGTCGATGCCGTACAGGCCGAGCTTCCAGGCCGCGACCTTGGCGACCGACTCGCGCACTGCGGGGTTCGCGGTCGTCTTGCCGTAGTCGCCGAGCACCGAGACGCTGCTGGTGGCGGTGTTGAAGCCGTAGGTGTGGGCGCCGAGGACGGGCTTGTCGATGCCGCCCGCACGGCCCTCGAAGACCGTGCCGCACTTGTCGACGAGGAAGTGGTAGCCGATGTCGTTCCAGCCGTTGCTGCGCACGTGGTAGAGGAACACGCCGCGCACGACCGACGCCGACTCGGCGCACGTGTAGTCGTTGGTGCCCGCCGTGTGGTGGACGAACAGCGCCTGCGTGTCGGTGGTGTAGGTGGGCGGGTCCTTCACCAGGGATTCGTCGGCGCCCCAGTCGGCGCGTGACGTCACGGCGGGACGCTCGGCGGCGGGCGCGCCCGCCGCCGGTCCGGCCGCGTCCGGTTCGACGACCGTGCTGTGCACGGCGTCCGACCCGCCGTCCGGGTCGACCAGTTCGACCCGCAGCCCCTCGGGCAGCCGCCCGCCCGACACCCGCACCTGGACGCCGTCCGACGGCCCGGTCCACAGCGGCTGGGTGCCGCCGCGGACCCCGGCACGGTCGCGGTCGGGGCCGGTCTCGGGCGTCCGGACGTCGGTGTCGAGCGCGCGCCACGCGCTCCACTCGCCGCTCTCCCGGGAGCGGGTGCGCACCTGGGCGGTGCCGTCCAGGGCCGCTTCCGGGTCGTCCCAGGTGACACCGATCATGCTGAACGGCTCGGTGGTGCGCGGGGCGAGGGACCGCTCGTGCGGGTCGCCGTCCGGCACTCGGACGGTGTGCACACCGTCCGAGGAGGAGGCGGTGTCGGAGGAGGTCCGGGTGGGCTGGGTCAGGCCGAGCGTGCCGGCGGCCAGGGCGGTGGCGACGGCGGTGTGCAGCAGAAGGCGTGTCATTCGCGGCTCGATTCCGGTCCTCTGGGCGGGCGATGAGGGAGCCTTTCCCCCTCGCCCGCCCGTCCGTTCGGTCTGCCGGAGAAATCCGGCGAACGGCCGAGGACCGGTCGAGTCGTCACGGCGTCAGCGTCTGGCCCAGGCGTGCGTCCGTCGGGGTGCCCAGCGTGGTCTTGCCGAAGACGACGGAATCGGCGTAACCGAGGCCGGTGCTGTTGCTCGGCAGGTGCAGCAGGACGCCGTCGCCCCCGTCCTCGCCGTCGGCGCCGAACGTGAGGTCCGCCCGGCCGTAGCCGGACAGGTCCGTCAGCGACACCGACGAGCCGAAGCGGTCGCCGCTCTCCGTGGAGCCCGGGACGCCGGCGGTGTCCTGCGAGATCCCCACCGAGCCGGAGCCGGTCAGGCCGGACGCGGTGCCCTTGACGAGGATCGCGTCGCCCGCGTCGGCGCGGTTGACGCCGTCCCGGGTCAGGTCCTCGCCCGGGGCGCCCGCGAGCACGTCCGCGTAACCGTCGGCGTTGTAGTCGCCGGCCGAGACGGAGGTGCCCAGGGCGTCACCGGACTCGTTGCCGCCCGGCACGTAGGCCGTGTCCTGGTGGATCACGGTCATGCCGGTGGTCGTGAAGCCCGTGGCCGTGCCCGGGACCATGGTGATCTGGCCGCCGGACTTGCCGCCGGACTCGGACGTGACCGGCTGTCCGATGACGATGTCGTCGTAGCCGTTGCCGTTGACGTCACCGGCGGCGAGGGAGCGGCCGCCCTTGACGGAGATGACGCCCACCTTGGCCAGACCGGTCGCGGAGCCCGCGAAGCGGACGACCCGGCCGATGCCGCCGGTGTCGCGGTAGTTGAGGGCGATGTCCGCGTAGCCGTCCCGGTTGAAGTCGCCGGTCGCGGCGTCGAGGTAGGAGACGGCGCCGGTGGCGGTGGTGAGCGTGCCGTACTTGGTGGCGCCGCCGGTCAGCCGGGCGTTCCAGTTGCCGCCCTTGCCGGTGCCGGCGGAGAAGACGTCCGCCTTGCCGTCGCCGTTGAAGTCGCCGACGGCGACCGTGGAGCCGAGCCCGGCGCCCGTCGAGGTGACTCCTGACGTGGTGTACGAGAGACCGGTGTCGAGGGCGGGTCCGTACATCACCGTGACCGCGCCGCGGTCGGCGTGGCCGCTGGTGTCGTCCTCGCCGGGTGCGCCGATCGCGAGGTCGGCGTAGCCGTCGCCGTTGACGTCGCCCCACGCGGCGGACGTGCCGAAGCCGTCACCGGACTCGTGGGAGCCGGGCACGCCCGGGCTGCTCTGGGAGAGCGTCACCTTGGCGGCGGTGACCGGACCGTCGATGCCGCCCGGGACGACGGTGACGGTGCCGCCGCCGCTCAGTGCCTTGGGCGTGCCCGCGACCAGGTCGCTGACGCCGTCCCGGTTGTGGTCGGAGGTGGCGAGGGCGTGCGAGATGCCCGGGGTCTTGGCGACCTGGGCGATCCGGGAGAGCTGGGAGTAGAGGTTGGCGCCGGGGCAGGCGGTGGCGTTGGTGTCCCGGTGGCCGAAGACCCGGGGCAGGGTGATCGAGGTGCCCTTGGCGACCTTGTTGCCGTCCTGGCCGGCCGCGCTGCCGGAGGTGAGCGTCACCTTGCCCGTCGGGTCGATGCCGTACATGCCGAACTTCCAGGCCACGAGCCGGGAGATGGCGTCGAGCGCGGCGCGGCTCGGCCGGGCCTTCTCGAAGTTGCCGATGTACGAGATGCCGACGGTGTCGGTGTTGAAGCCGACGTCGTGGGCGCCGGTGACCGGCAGGTCCATGCCGCCGCTGCGGCCCTCGAAGATCTGGCCGCACTTGTCGACGACGAAGTTGTAGCCGATGTCGTAGTAGCCGCGGGCGAAGTGCTCCTGCTGGATGGAGCGCATCCGGGCCCGGGACTGCGCGCAGGACACGGGGTTGTCGCTGTCCATGCCGGTGTGGTGGACGACGGCGGCCTTGATCTCGGTGCCGTAGGCAGGTGTGCCGTCGTAGTCCGTGGAGGCGCCCCACTCGGCCTGCGTGATGACCGGCGGCTCGACGACCGTGGAGGGGCGGGGTGCGGGGACCGTGGGGGTCGGGGAGGGGGAGGCTGTCGGAGACGCGGACGTGCTCGGCGACGCCGGGTCGGTGGGGGTGCCGGTCGGCGTGGCCGTCTCGGTCGGGGTGGCCGTTTGGGTCGGGGTGGCCGTTTGGGTCGGGGCCTCGGTGGGAGCCGTCGGGGTCTCAGCGGGGGCGGTCGGGGTCTCGGCGGGGGCCGTCGGCTCCGTCGTCGTCGGGGCGGGGGTCTCCTCGGCGTAGGCCGCGGGCCGGATGGCGCCCTTCGGGTCGGTGCCCGGGTCGAGGAGCTTCACGTCCATGCCGGCGGGCTGGCCCCCCGCCTCGGTACCGTCCGCGTTCACGACGCGCACCTCGACGCCGTCCGCGTCACCCGTCCAGAGGGACTCGGTACCGCCGCGCAGCGCGGCCCGCTCGCCCTCCGCGCCGTCGGCCTGGGCCGGGTCGGCGGACAGCTTCTGCCAGCCGGACCAGCGCCGGCTCTCCAGATCCCGGGTCCGCACCTCGGCGGTGCCCCGGACCCGGGCGTCCGGGTCGTTCCAGGTCACCAGCACCGCGCTGAACCGGTCCGTGTCCTTCTTGGCCAGGCCCTTGCGCCCGGAGCCCTTGTCCTGGAGCCGCACGGTGTGGACGGCCGGCTTGCGGCTCTGGGACGCGCCGCCGGAACCGCCGGGCGGGTCGGCCACCGCGTACGTGACGACCCCTGCTCCGCTCAGGACGACGGCGCCGATGGTCAGCCACGCCCGTCTCTTCAGGCTCAGCGGCTTGTACGCGCGCATGCTGCGACGACTCAACTACCCCACCCCTAGAACTGGTCACATTCGCACCCGTCGTCACACAGGTGCCACTCACCCAGCGCACATCCATGGCCAAACGTCACCCGGTTGTGGCGGTGTCGCGGCCCGTACCGGGCGGGGGCCTTCCGCTTGCTGTGACATTTCTCCGGGGCGCGGCGCTGATGATCGTGGAGGGCAATCCGGTACGGACGAGGACGGTTCTTGGGCCAGCGAGAGGAACCCCGGCGCACGCAGGCACGCGACGGGGAACTGGGCGAGGCCGTCGAGCGGGCCCAGGACGGTGACGAGGCGGCCTTCGCGGTCGCCTACCGGATCGTGCAGCCCGGACTGCTCGGCTATCTGCGTGGACTGGTCGGGGACGACGCGGAGGACGTGGCCTCCGACGCCTGGCTGGAGATCGCCCGGGACCTGGGGCGGTTCAAGGGCGACGGGGCCGGCTTCCGCGGCTGGACGGCGACCATCGCCCGGCACCGGGCGCTGGACCATCTGCGCCGCCAGCGCGTACGGCCGAGGTCGTCCGCGCTGGAGCAGGACGTCCTGGAACTGCCAGGGCCGCACAGCACCCACGACCAGGCGCTGGAGGCCATGTCCACCGAGCAGGCGCTGCGGCTGGTCGGGGGCCTGCCGCAGGACCAGGCCGAGGCCGTGCTGCTGCGTGTCGTGGTGGGGCTGGACGGGCCGGCCGCCGCCCGGGTCCTGGGCAAGCGGCCGGGTGCGGTACGGACGGCCGCGTACCGGGGTTTGAAACGCCTGGCCACCCGGCTGGGCGTCGAAGGTGTGACGGATGAGGCTCCCCGGACGCTGGGGGAGTCGAAATGAACGATGCCGGCGGGCCGGGCGGAGTCGCCGGGTCCGGTGCCCTGAACAGGGCGGACGAGCACAACGTATGGATCGGCCCAGGAGTGCCGGGACGGCAGGCCGGGCCGGCCGGGTCGCACGGACCCGGCGGGCGCCGCAGGACGCGTGGATCGAGCAGGGACGGAACAGGACATGGGTGAACAGCAGAGCGGCGGGGTTCCGGGCCGTCGGCGTGTACACCCTGAGGGTTCCGCCCACGACCACCGGGCGGGGCGGCACACCGACGGCCGGCTGCCCGGCCGGCGCGGGACGGCCGGCCTCGGCACCCGGCCCGTCTTCGACGACGCCGAGCTGGAAGCGCTGCTCGTGGCCGCCCTCGTCCGGGACCGGATCGACGCCGAGGCGGAGCAGCGGGCGGTGGCCGCGTTCGTGGCCGCCCGGGACGCCGGCGCGCACGGGGCCCGCACCCGCCGCCGCGACGACTGGCGGCCCCGGGAGCGGTGGCATCCGGGCCGCTCGCTGAAGGCCACGCTCTCCGTGCTGCTCGCCAGTCTCACGCTGGGCGGGGTCGCGGTCGCGGCGATCGGCTCGGTGGGATCCACGGACGGCGCCGACGACGGCGGTCGTCCCTCCGCCTCCACCAGTGTCCCCGGCGCCCCGGCGGGCGAGCCCGCCGGCACCCCGCCCGGCTCCGCGCCCGCGCGCCCGGACCGCCCCGCCCCCTCACGCGACACCGAGGCCCACTGCCGCGCCTACGAGCAGGTCGACGGCCGGGGCAAGGCCATGGACGCGACGGCCTGGAAGCGCCTCGTCCGGGCCGCGGGCGGTGAGAGGAACGTCACGGCGTTCTGCGCGGAACAACTCGCCCCGGCCGGGGCGAAGCCCGGCAGCACCGCCCGGCCGGAGAAGAGCGCGGGTGCCCCCGGTTCCACCGGAGCCGGCAACGGCTCGGGCAACGCGGACGCCGGCACGGGCAAGGGAGACACCGGCGCGGGCAACCGGGACAGCGGCGCGGGCAACGCGGAGAACGGGTCGGGGGCCGCCCGCAGCGGCGGGGACGGCGCCGCCGACGGCACCTCGTCCGGGACCCAGGGCAAGCCCGCCCAGCCCAACGACCGCCGTCCGTAGCAGAATTAACAGAACTCGGCGACGGGAGCCGGAGAGCCGTGCGTCCACGCCCGGCCGCACCGTCAGGGTGCCGTGCCGTATCGCTCAGATGCCCGACCGCGTCACCAGGTCGCCGGTCGGGTCCGCCATGGCAACGGCCGGGGCCGCCACCCCCCACAGGAGAGGCCCCGGCCGTCGCGCGGCACGGGCCGCGCGGCGGCCCGTACTACCTACAGCGCCGGGGGTGCGTTTTCTGTCACACCCCAGCGTGTCACGGCTTAGTTGCATCCTGGACGGACATGGACGGGGAGTGGTTTCAGGTCGTAACGTGCCTTTCGCGCCAACGCGGAGGCACGAAGACCACCGCAACCACCTGCGGTGATCACACCGCAACCACCCGCGGTGACCACACCGCGACCATCAATTGAGGAACCACGACGGCGAGAACCCGGTCCGCGAAAGCGGCGCCGGCTTAGGCGCAGAAGGGCGCGCGGTGCTGGGGGACGACGCGGAGCTGACCGCCGCGGTGCGTGCGGCACAGGACGGAGACGAGACCGCGTTCCGGACTGTGTACCGTGCCGTGCACCCGCGGTTGCTCGGGTACGTACGGACGCTGGTCGGCGATCCCGACGCCGAGGACGTGACGTCCGAGGCCTGGTTGCAGATAGCCCGGGACATCGAGCGGTTCACCGGCGACGCGGACCGCTTCCGCGGCTGGGCCGCCCGTATCGCCCGCAACCGCGCGCTGGACCACATACGCATGCGCGGGCGCCGGCCCGCGATCGGCGGCGACGAGACGGAACTGACCGGCCGGGCCGCCGAGTCCGACACCGCCGACGAGGCCATCGAGGCGCTCGCCACCGACGGCACGTTCTCCCTGATTTCCCGGCTGCCGCAGGACCAGGCCGAGGCGGTCGTGCTGCGTGTGGTGGTGGGGCTCGACGCGAAGACCGCCGCCGAGACCCTCGGCAAGCGTCCGGGCGCCGTCCGCACGGCGGCCCACCGGGGTCTGAAGCGGCTCGCCGAACTGCTCGGCGACGATCCGGAGGCCGATCCGGAATCGGCCGGTGTGCTCGACGCGCTGCCGCCCCAGCGAGAACCGCGCGGTGGTGCCATGGCGTCCGCACGTGTGACGCAAAGCGTCGCACGGACGCAGAAGGATGTGTGATGGCCGACGAGCAGCACAGGTGGCTGGACCGCGAAACGGCGGAGCGTTTGCTGAGCGGAGAGCCACCGGAAGCTGTCGACGGCGCCGCCCGGGGCGAGGCCGAACGACTCGCCGCAGCGCTCCGCGCGCTCGCCGCCGCACCCCCGCCGACCAGCGGTGAACTCCCCGGTGAGGCCGCGGCGATGGCCGCCTTCCGCAAGGCACGCGCGGAACGCGCCGACAGCGCGGCAGCGCCCGCGGCCGACGGCGGACGGGCCCCTGCGGAGGTCGCCGACGCCGGGCTGGTCCGGATCGGAACCCCGCGCGGCAGCGGCTCCGGCGGTGTCCGGCGGCCTCGCCGTGCCCGTCCCGCCCGCCTCGCGCTGGCCGCCGTGCTGGCTGTCGGCATGGCCGGCGGTGCCGCCCTCGCGGCCGGAACCGGAGCCCTGAACGCACCGTTCGGCAACGACGAGCCCCAGCCCGGTTCCTCCGTCTCGGCCGCTGTCACTCCGCCCGAGCGCCCGCTGGTGTCGCCCTCGCCGAGCGACGCCGTGCAGGGCGGGTCGACGCCCGAAGGCAAGCCGGGCGGCGGCGATTCCGGACGGGACGTGGCAGGCGACGACCCGTCCCGCAAGCCCGACTCCGGTGACCGGGGTGAGCGGGAAGACAGCCACGGCGACAGCCGCGGTGACAGCGGCGGTGACAGCCGCAGGGAGATCGCTTCCGCCTGCCGCGACCTCCGCGACGGCAAGCGGCTGGACGCCGACCGCAGGCGCGCCCTGCGCGACGCGGCGGGCGGCTCCCGGGTCTGGAAGTACTGCAAGGGCGTCCTGTCCGGGTCCGGCGGCCGCGCGGGAGAACGGCACGACGAGGACAGGGACCGGCGCGACCACGACGACAGGTCCGGCAAGCACGACCGCAAGCAGGACCAAGACCGGAACAAGGGCCGGAAGAAGGACCGGAACAAGGACCGGAACAAGGACCGGGAGAAGGCCGGGCGGAATGCCGGGGAGCAGGCCGGGAAGCTCGCCGAGCGGCAGGACAGCGACACCGGCGCCGCGTACCGCGGTCGGTCCGCACGGTCTCTCGCACCCCTGCGACCTGCGGTTTCGTACTCCGTGAAAATCTCCTCGCCGAGGGTGTGACGTTTTCGGCCGCCCCGGCGCAGTAATGAGTGAGCCGACTGGTCATCGGCCGTCGCACGGAGCCGGGGTTCCCCCCGTACCTACGGCTCGTGCACCTGAGCGCGGGCGGGACACGTTCCCCCGGTCCCGCCCGCGCCCCAATCCCCCTTCCGCGTCCTCACCAGGACACGACGACTTTGTCGCCGTCGCGGACCTGCGCGTAGAGCTCCGCGATCGCCCCCTCGTCCCGTACGTTGACGCAGCCGTGCGAGGCGCCCGCGTAGCCCCGGGCCGCGAAGTCGGGGGAGTAGTGCACGGCCTGGCCGCCGCTGAAGAACATCGCGTAGGGCATGGGCGAGTCGTAGAGCGTCGACACGTGGTCGCGGGACTTCCAGTAGACGGAGAACACACCCTCTCGTGTCGGTGTGCCGCGTGAGCCGAAGCGGACCGCCATCGTCGACACGGTCCGGCCGTCGATCATCCAGCGCAGCGTCCTGCTGGTCTTGTCGATGCACATCACCCGTCCGGTCCTGCAGCGCGGATCCGGTGGATCGGCCGGCTGGCCGCCCATCAGGTACAGGTCCCAGGTGCCCGGCTCGCGGGTCATCCGCAGCAGCCGCTGCCACGTGACGCTGTCGGTCTTCCCGGTGCGCGGCAGCCCGCGCTTGCCCTGGAAGCCGCCGACCGCACGCTCCGTCGACTCGTCGTACGTCCCGGTCGGCCCGTCGAAGAGCCAGGCGACCTGCCGCAGCCGGGCCTGGAGCTCGCGGACGTCCCGGCCGGTGTCGCCGCGGGACCACAGCACGCGGGCCGGGACCGGGGCGGCGCTGGGCTTGTCGTCGCCGGGCGGGGCGGGAGCGGTGCTCGGCCCGCCGCCGTCGTCGGGAGTCCGGGCCGGGGACGGGGTGTCGCCGGGTAACTCGATGTGCACCGGTGAGCGGCTCTTCCCGCCGCCGTCGGGGGCCTGCACGGTACAGCCGGCCAGCACGGCCGCCCCGGCGACTGCCACTGCGATCGCTGCTCTCCCCATGCCCGTGGTACGCACGCGGCCCTCCGTCGTCTCACCGGTGTGCCCGGATGTCACCTGAGATGTTCCCCGGGGGTGACCGGTCGCGAACCACGGGGCATGGTGGTGAGCGAGGTCACTACCGTCCGTCCTGCGGGAGGCATCAGACCATGGCGCGCGAGTCGGAGTCCGGGCTGCCCATCGAACCGGTCTACGGGCCGGACGACCTGCGGGACTGGGACCCGGCGCAGCAGCTGGGGGAGCCGGGGGCGTACCCCTTCACCCGTGGCGTGTACCCGACCATGTACACCGGCCGGCCCTGGACGATGCGCCAGTACGCGGGCTTCGGCACGGCCGCCGAGTCCAACGCCCGCTACCGGCAGCTGATCGCCCACGGCACGACGGGCCTGTCGGTCGCCTTCGACCTGCCCACCCAGATGGGCCACGACTCCGACGCCCCGCTCGCGCACGGCGAGGTCGGCCGGGTGGGCGTCGCCGTCGACTCGATCGACGACATGCGGGTGCTGTTCGGCGGCATCCCGCTGGACCAGGTCTCGACGTCGATGACGATCAACGCCCCGGCGGCCCTGCTGCTGCTCCTCTACCAGCTGGTCGCGGAGGAACAGGGCGTCGACGCCGGCCGGCTCACCGGCACGGTCCAGAACGACGTGCTGAAGGAGTACATCGCGCGCGGGACGTACATCTTCCCGCCGAAGCCCTCGCTGCGCCTGATCGCCGACATCTTCAAGTACTGCCAGGCCGAGATCCCGAAGTGGAACACGATCTCGATCTCCGGCTACCACATGGCCGAGGCGGGCGCGAGCCCGGTGCAGGAGATCGCCTTCACCCTCGCCAACGCCATCGAGTACGTCCGCACGGCGGTCGCGGCCGGCATGGACGTCGACGACTTCGCGCCCCGCCTGTCCTTCTTCTTCGTCGCCCGTACGACGCTCCTGGAGGAGGTCGCCAAGTTCCGTGCCGCGCGCCGGATCTGGGCGCGGGTGATGAAGGAGGAGTTCGGCGCGGAGAACCCCAAGTCGCTGATGCTGCGCTTCCACACGCAGACGGCGGGCGTGCAGCTGACGGCCCAGCAGCCGGAGGTGAACCTGGTCCGCGTCTCGGTCCAGGCCCTGGCGGCGGTGCTGGGCGGCACCCAGTCGCTGCACACCAACTCCTTCGACGAGGCGATCGCGCTGCCCACGGACAAGTCCGCGCGCCTGGCCCTGCGCACCCAGCAGGTCCTCGCCCACGAGACGGACGTGACGGCGACCGTCGACCCGTTCGCGGGCTCCTACGTCGTCGAGAGGATGACGGACGACGTCGAGGCCGCGGCCGTCGAGCTGATGGCCCGGGTGGAGGAGCTGGGCGGCGCGGTCGAGGCGATCGAGCGCGGCTTCCAGAAGGACGAGATCGAGCGCAGCGCCTACCGCATCGCGCAGCAGACCGACTCGGGCGAGCGGGTCGTGGTCGGCGTCAACCGCTTCCAGCTCGACGAGGAGGAGCCGTACGAGCCCCTGCGTGTCGACCCCGCCCTCGAGGCCCAGCAGGCGGAGCGCCTGGCCAGGCTCCGCGCGGAGCGCGACCAGCCGGCGGTCGACGCGGCCCTGGCCGCCCTGAAGAAGGCCGCCGAGGGCGAGGACAACGTCCTGTACCCGATGAAGGACGCCCTGAAGGCCCGGGCGACGGTGGGCGAGGTGTGCAACGCCCTGCGTGAGGTGTGGGGGACGTACGTCCCGAGCGACGCCCTCTGATCCTCCTGCCGCCCCCGTGCGACACTCCCTTTCATGTTCGGTGTCATCGATCTGCCCACCTACCTGGCGGGCCTCGTCCTGATCGTCCTGTTGCCCGGTCCCAACTCCCTGTACGTCCTGTCCGTCGCCGCCAGGCGCGGTGTGCGTGCCGGGTACACCGCCGCGGCCGGGGTGTGGTGCGGGGACACCGTGCTGATGACGCTGTCGGCGGCGGGGGTCGCGTCCCTGTTGCAGGCAAACGCCGTGCTGTTCGGAATCGTGAAGTACGTGGGGGCCGGCTATCTGGCATGGCTGGCCGTGGGCATGCTGCGGGCCGCGTGGGGCATGTGGCGGACGCGTGCGGAGCGGTCCGCCGGTGCGGAGGCCTCCGCGCCCGCCGGGGAGCGGCCCTTCCGCCGTGCCTTCGTGGTCAGTCTGCTGAACCCCAAGGCGATCCTTTTCTTCGTCGCCTTCTTCGTGCAGTTCGTCGACCCCGCATACGCCTATCCCGCCCTGTCCTTCGTCGTCCTCGGCGCTCTCGCCCAGCTCGCCAGCGTGCTGTACCTCAGCGCGCTGATATTCGGCGGCACCAGGCTGGCCGACGCCTTCCGCCGCCGGAGGCGTCTGTCGGCGGGGGTGACCTCGGCGGCGGGCGCGCTGTTCCTCGGCTTCGCGGTGAAGTTGTCCCTCGCGAGTGCGTGATCAGACCCCGGCGCGCTCCAGGTACCGCCCCAGTGCGTCGCCCGTTTCGCCCGCCCAGCCCACATAGCCGTCCGGGCGCACCAGGAACAGGCCCTTTCCGTACGTCGCCTGCTGTGTCCCGCTGACCGCGCGCACCTGCTCCGGCAGGGCCGTTACGACCTGCACGAACGCGCCCGCCTGATGGCCGACTTTCCCTTGTCGGCCCAGGCGGGCGCGGAGATCTTCGAGGACTTCGACGGGCACTTCGAGGAGGGACTCGCCCTCGTGATCGACGGGATCGGGGCGCGATACGGCGTCTCATGACACCCCGGGTCAGGAGCGCTGCGCGCGTGCCCGCCGTACGGCCCGGGTGACCACGGGGGGCAGCAGGTCCTTGGCGAGCCGGCGGGCCCGGGACGGGGCGGGCCGGGCCGGGCGTGCCGCGCGGGACTCGGCGACAGGCGCGGCCGGGGCACTGGCCGGCGCCGGCACCGGTGCCACGTAGTGCCGGGAGGGCGGGAAGGCCGGCGGCTTCATGCCCCTGGACCGGGCGCGGACCAGCCGGTGCCCGGCCGCCTCCTGCACGCTCAGCCCGACGTCCGTGCGCTGCCGCAGCATCTCGAGCAGCTCCTCCTGGACCGGCTCCGGGTCGCCCCAGGTGCCGTACAGCTTCTGCGTGCTGAGGCAGACCGGGCTCAGGCCCCGGTTGAGGACCGCCTCCCAGGCGGCGACCGAGACACCCGGCGTGTGCTCGGAACGGAAGTCGTCGAGGACGACGATGCCCTCGGGCATCAGGATGTCGTGCGCGGCGCCGATGTCGCCGTACACGTGCTCGTACAGGTGCGAGGCGTCGACGTGGACGAAGCGGCAGGTGTCCGGGGCCACCTTCTCGGACACCACCGAGCTGGGGGCCGCGATCACCGTCGGGAGAGTGTCGTGGAAGGACAGATAGTTCCGCTCGAAGGCCTGCTGGGTGAGCGAGGCGTACGACTTCGTGGACTCAGCCTTGTTGGCCTCGTCCGGGGCGTCGCCCTCGAACAGGTCGCAGACGGTGAATTTCTCGCCGTCCTGGAGGTGGTGGCCGAGGAGGATCGCGCTCTTGCCCATGTAGACGCCGAGCTCCAGCAGGTCTCCGCGCATCCCCTGCTTCTGCTGCCGCTCCAGGAACCAGGTGAACAGCATCTGGTCCAGCGGCGGGAACCAGCCCGGGACGTCGGAGAGTTCGCCGGGGTACGTGTCGGTCGCTTGTGCGTTGGTCATGAGACGAGCCTTCTCCCTGAGCGGTGCTGAAACCGACGGCTGGTTGAACGTCCCGTGAACAGCTCAGCGGGCCTTGGCCAGCAGGGCCCGCAGCCGTGGTGTCAGCGGCTTCTCCACATACTGGTTCAGCAACCACGCCAGCCCCAGCATTGAGCCCACTGTCAGGGCGAATGTCGCCGCGGACGGCAGACCCAGACCGCGGTGCAGGGCGTGGATCACCACCCAGCCGAGATGCTCGTGGACGAGGTAGAACGGATACGTCAGCGCCCCCGCCACCGTCAGCCAGCGCCAGTTCGCCCAGCGCAGCCAGCCCAGCGCGATCGCCGCGACCGCGACGAAGCCGAAGGTGACGACGAGCATGATGCCCATCGAGGAGCGGTACGAGAAGCCGCCCGCGTCGGGGGCGTGCCACAGGCTCTGCACCGCGAAGTGCTGGCCGATCAGCCAGCTCACGGCGACGATGCCCCACCCGTAGGCGTCCCGCCGGTCCAGGTGGACGAGGTAGAGGCCGACACCGCCGATGAAGAACGGGGCGTACTCCGGCATCACGACGATGTCGAGCAGCGGCATGTTCGCGTTCTGCGCGATCACCGTCGCCAGCATCCAGCCGGCGCAGAACATGATCACCCGGCGGCGGTTCGCCCCGGGCAGCACGACGCACAGCGCGAACAGGGCGTAGAAGCGGACCTCGGCCCACAGCGTCCAGCACACCCCGAGCACCCGGTCCACGCCCAGCGGCATCTGAAGCATGGTCAGGTTCACCAGAGCGTCGCTCGGCGAGACCGCCTTGTAGGCCACCACGGGCAGCGCGAACACCGCCGTCACGAGCACGACCGCCACCCAGTAGGCGGGCAGCAGCCGGGAGGCGCGGGAGGCGAAGAACGACTTCAGCGGCCGGCCCCAGCCGCTCATGCAGATCACGAACCCGCTGATCACGAAGAAGACCTGGACGCCGAGGCAGCCGTAGGCGAAGTACTCGTGCAGCGTCGGGAACTGCTCCTTGGGCGAGCTGCCCCAGGCTTCGGAGACCTCACCGTCGCGCCCGCCGTAGTGGTACGCCGCCACCATCAGCGCGGCCACCAGCCGCAGCCCGTCCAGGGCCCGCAGCCGGCCGCCGGAGTCCTTCCGGCGCGGCGGGACGGTCGTGGCGCCCGGTGGTTCGACCAGCACGGTGACTTCGGGCCGGGGCTTGGGGGTGCTGACGACCGTCTCGGTCACGCTGAAAACCTCTGTAGTAGCTCGTATGTCCTTCACCTGAGCCGCCAGGGGCGGGCAGGGCGCCGATGTCACCCTAGGGCGGAGGTTGACGCTAAAACGTTCGATGGAGTCAGCCTTCGTCTGACGGCCCCCATGGGTTCACCTGGATGTCGCCGAGCCGGGCCGCCGGACGCTACCCGCCTCAGCGGCGCACCGCCTTGCGCAGCGCCCGCGCCCGCCGGACCACCCGGCGTGCCGTGGAATTGCGCGGCAGGAACGCCAGCCGCTGCGGAATACCGCCGGGCAGCCCGAGCGAGGTGAGACGGCGCTTCTTGAAGTAGCGCCGGGTGCGCGGACCGAGATGCCGGGCGAGGAACCGCTCCGCCCGCGGGCGCAGGTCCGGATAGATCTGCGGCTGCATGGTGAACCCGACCGCGGTCACCAGGTCGGACAGCAGCTCCGCAGGCAGCAGGTCGCCGTCCTCACCGCCGTCCAGGTCGGGCAGCAGCGCGTCCGCCAGTGTGGTGGGGATCCTGTTGCTGTTCTGGTAGGGCGTCAGCCGCTCCAGCAGCAGCTCGGTGCCGATGCGCGCGACCGGCAGCTCGTAGAACACCGAGGCCGTGAACAGCGCTGTGGAGAAGCAGCCGATGACGAGCGCGGGCCGGGTCCGGTCGAACAGCACCTCGGCGAGCACGGGCGTGTCCAGCACGGTGAGGTCCACGCCGAGCTTCTCGGCCTCGGTCTCCAGGGCGCGGCTGTAGCGGGCCGGTGCGGTCGGGTGCGGCTTGAAGACGACCGTGCGGTGGCCGCGGGCGACCGCGCCCCGCATCATCCGCACGTGCAGGTCCTCTTCCTCCTCGGGGGAGAGGATGTTCAGCGCCGACAGGTACTGGCCGAGCAGCAGCGCCGCGTCGCCGGGCAGGTCGGGCAGCTCGGGCACGGTCTCGGTGACCTCGCCGAGCACCTTCAGGAACGCGGGCGACGGCACCAGACGCGCCGGCACCTCGAACTCGGTCAGCAGCATCGGCGTGAGCCCCGGCACCAGGTCGAGGTGGAGCAGCCGCCGCACGCGCGTGCCGACCAGCGGGTCGAGCTTGTTGCGCGTGGGACCATAGCTCATCAGCCCGTCGGCGTAGACGTCGATGGGGGCGTCGGTGAACAACTGCGCCACCGTGAGCGCGGGCGCGACCTGGATGGACTCCAGCACCAGGCTCACCCGGTCGTCGCCGAGGCCCCACAGCATCCGCAGATAGCGCTCGAACAGCGGGATGTCGTCGGAGCGCGGCGTCCACGCCCCGGGGTGGAACGGGCGGATGGCGTCGTTCCAGGACAGCACGTCGTCGAAGTGCTCGCGCAGCGGCGCGAAGCCCGGCATCTCGTCGAGGGCCGGGGTGGTCTCCGGGTTCGCGGAGTTGTTGAACACCAGCAGCACCCGGCGGTCCGGCTCCTCGAAGAGGTCCGAGTCGATCGCGGCGGCCAGGGTGGCGACGCCGTACAGCGTCGAGGCGCAGAAGATCTGTGTGGTCCCGGGCATCAGGCGGCCGCTCCCGCCGGCGTGACCCTGCGCCGCAGCCGCCGCAGCTTGGACGAGCGGTCCATGTCCATGGCCTCCAGTGCGTCACCGAGCGCGTCCTGCGGCATGCGCTTGATGGCCGCCGCGCTCATCGACCGCAGCTGCCTCGCCACGGCCGGTTCGAACCTGTCTTCGTTGGAAAGATGGTGCGCGATGATCGCGCAGTACGTCCGTACCGCCTTCGGCAGCAGCCGGTCGGCCTCACGGTCGGCGGCCGTCTCCTCGATCACCTGGTCGAAGGCACGGATGAAGTCGAGCTGGCGGACATCGCCGATCTGGGTCAGGGACGAGGCCACCCCGCGCCGGTAGAACACGCCCAGCAGGCTCACCACGGCGAACGACTCCGCCTCGCGGTGCAGCTTCCAGATCCACGGCCGGTCCTCGGCCGTGCGCAGCCCGTCGGTGAAGTGGAGCACGCCCCGGTCGAGGAGGCGGCGGTGGTAGGCGCCGGCCCAGGCGTAGGCGTAGTCCACCGAGGTCGAGCGGTGGGAGGGGAGGATCGCCTCCCGCGGGTCGAACGCCTCCCAGCGGCGGCCGACCGGCACCCGGGAGACGGAACGGGCGCGCGCGGTGGCCTGCACATGGTCGGTGCGGATGAAGTCGCAGCCCAACTCGTCCAGGGCGGACACCAGTTCGGCGAGATAGCCGGGGGCCAGCCAGTCGTCGCCGTCCAGGAACGTCAGGTACTCGCCCTGAGCCGCGTCCAGGCCGGTGTTGCGGGCGGTGGCGAGCCCACCGTTCTCCTCGTGTCGGATGTAACGCACTTGCGCGACATCCGAAAGGTCCTCGGCCGCCCGTTCGAGAATGGCCGGGGTTTCATCCTTCGAATGGTCGTCGACCAGGATGAACTCGAAATCGCGGTCGGCGTTCAACCGAAGGCTTCTGAGGGTGTCCGGGGCGTATTGCTGCACGTTGTAGAACGGCACGATCACGGAAAGCTTAGGCACCCGCAAAACGTTAGGAGGCCGTCCGGCTCGGCAACTTTCCGGTGCACATACACTGGGTGAACTCAATGTGTCAGAACGGTGCACCCCGTGTACTTCCCCGTTTGCCACGGGCCAGTTCGGCTCCCGGTGGTGCGTTGTTAACTTTTCGTTGAGTCGTGGTTCCGCCATACCTAGGAATTGCTTCCTAGCGTCTTCAACGTGCCAGCAAGTACACCGAACCGCCCACGAATCGCCGTCCTCGCGGACTCCGACACCCGATGGAAATGGGGTGCGCTCACCGCGCACCGCATCGCCCCGGGACAGTCCATGGAAACCGCACCGCGCGAGGCCGCGCAAGTGGGCCCCGCCCTCGACGGATTCCTGCTGCGCGGCCGGGCCACGCCCACGCCGCGCCAGCTGGAGGAAGTGGGCGTGCGCGCCGACTCGCTGCGGGAGGTCACCGCCGTCGAGTTCCTGCGCACCATGGCAGAGGAGTCCTACGACGTCCTCGTCCTCGCCCTCGTCGGCGGCGGTGTGCAGGCGATGCTGCACGGCCTGGCGCGCGTCTGGCAGAACCGGACCTCACGACCCGTCGTCGTCACCGGCTACGTCGGTGTCGTCTACGAGAAACTCGCCGACGGCCTGCTGCTGCGGCACGGCGCGGACCTGGTCCTCGCCAACTCCCGTCAGGACGCGGACCGTTTCCGGGCCGTGTACGAAGGGGTGGGCGCCGACGCCACGTCGGTGACCGAGGTGGCCCTGCCGTTCCTCGGCGGTGCGCCGTACGAAGGTGAGCGCGACCCCTACACGGTCGTCTTCGCCGCCCAGCCCTCGGTCCCCGAGAGCCGCAAGGACCGTACGTACCTGCTGAACCGGCTGGTGCAGCACGCCCGCAGGCACCCCGAACGCGAGGTGCTGCTGAAGCTGCGGTCCCGGCCGGGCGAACACACCACCCACATCGAGGAGTTGCCGTACCAGAAGCTGGTGCAGCGCCTCGATCCCCCCACCAACTTCCGCCTGGTCTACGGGAACATGGGCGAGGTCCTCGACCGCACCGACCTGCTCGTGACGGTCAGTTCCACGGCCGCCCTGGAGTCGCTGCACCGCCGCATCCCGACCGTCGTGCTGACCGACCTCGGTGTGCGTGAGGCCCTCGGCAACCACCACTTCGTGGGCTCCGGCTGCCTCGCCTCCTGGGACCAGCTCGACGCCGGACACCGGCCCGCGCCCGACGAGGAGTGGGTCGCCCGGCAGGGCGTCGTGGCCGACGGCTCCTATGAATCCGCCTTCGACGCGGCCCGCGAACGCATCGCCAAGCTGCTCGACCGGCCCGGCGGCCTGCCGCCGCTGGCCCCGTACTACACACCCGTCACCGCGCCCGGCTATCTGCCCGGGATCCTCGCCCGCCACCACCTCGGCCCGGACGGCACGCCGCTGCCCGGCGCGCCGGCCGCCGACCGGGAGCCCGGACCGGTCCGGCAGATCGTGCGCCGGGCGGCGCGCGGCGCCTACCGGCACGGCGTGCAGCGCGTGGCGCCCGTCATCCGGCGGATGGGGGAGCTGTGAGCCGCCCCGAGACCCCTGCTCAAGGAGTAGTCCCCATGTCCCACCCGGAAGCGGGCCGAGGCGCCTCGGTGCGCCGCGTGCTCGCGGTGATCCCCGCGCGCGGCGGCTCCAAGGGCGTCCCCGCGAAGAACCTCCTCCCCGTCGGCGGTGTCCCGCTGGTGGCGCGGGCGGTGCGCGAGTGCCGCGCCGCCCGGCTCGTCACGGACGTCGTGGTCTCCACCGACGACCAGGCCATCGCGGCGGCCGCCCGCGAGGCCGGCGCCGAGGTCGTGCTGCGGCCCGCCGCCATCGCCGGCGACACGGCCACCTCCGAGGCCGCCGTCCTCCACGCCGTGGACGCGCACGAGGCCCTGCACGGCGCGGTCGTGGACGTCGTACTGCTGGTGCAGTGCACCAGCCCGTTCATCACCCGCGAGGACGTGGACGGAGTCGCCGCGGCCATCGTCGAGAACGGCGCCGACACGGCCCTCACCGTGGCCCCGTTCCACGGCTTCGTCTGGCGCGACGCCGAGGACGAGGTCGCCGCCGGCACCGTCGCGGAGGCCGACGCGGCCACCGGTGGCGGCTACGGCGTCAACCACGACAAGTCCTTCCGCCCCCGCCGCCAGGACCGTCCCCAGGACCTGCTGGAGACCGGCGCCGCCTACGCCATGGAGGCGGTCGGCTTCCGCAAGCACCAGCACCGCTTCTTCGGCCGGACCGAACTGGTCCGCACCGACGCCGCACGCGTGCTGGAGATCGACGACCCGCACGACCTCGCCCGCGCCCGGGCCCTCGCGCCGCTCTTCGACGCGGACCGCCCCGGCGCGCTGCCGACCGCCGACGACATCGACGCGGTCGTACTCGACTTCGACGGCACCCAGACCGATGACCGGGTGCTGATCGACGCCGATGGACGGGAGTTCGTCTCCGTGCACCGCGGAGACGGCCTCGGCATCGGGGCCCTGCGCAACTCGGGCCTGAAGATGCTGATCCTGTCCACGGAACAGAACCCTGTGGTCGCCGCCCGTGCCCGGAAGCTCAAGCTCCCGGTGCTGCACGGCATCGACCGCAAGGACCTCGCGCTGAAGCAGTGGTGCGAGGAGCAGGGCATCGCGCCGGAGCGCGTGCTCTACGTCGGCAACGACGTCAATGACCTCCCGTGCTTCGCCCTCGTGGGCTGGCCCGTGGCGGTCGCGAGCGCCCACGACGTCGTGCGCGGCGCCGCACGCGCGGTCACCACCGTCCCCGGTGGCGACGGCGCGATCCGAGAGATCGCCAGCTGGATCCTCGGCCCCTCTCTCGATTCCCTCACCAAGTAAGGACATCTCTGCCATGAGCACCAACTCCCGTATCCGCCGCTTCGGTTCGCGCGAGGTCGGCCCGGGCCGTCCGGTCTACGTCTGCGGTGAGATCGGCATCAACCACAACGGCGAGCTCGAGAACGCCTTCAAGCTGATCGACGCCGCCGCCGAGGCCGGCTGCGACGCCGTCAAGTTCCAGAAGCGCACCCCCGAGATCTGCACCCCGCGCGACCAGTGGGACATCGAGCGCGACACCCCCTGGGGCCGGATGACCTACATCGACTACCGCCACCGTGTGGAATTCGGCGAGGACGAGTACCGCGCCATCGACGACTACTGCAAGTCGAAGAACATCGACTGGTTCGCCTCCCCGTGGGACACCGAGGCCGTCGCCTTCCTGGAGAAGTTCGACGTCCCCGCCCACAAGGTCGCCTCCGCCTCCCTCACGGACGACGAGCTGCTGCGCGCCCTGCGCGCCACGGGCCGCGCGGTGATCCTCTCCACCGGCATGTCGACCCCGAAGCAGATCCGCCACGCGGTGGAGGTCCTCGGCTCCGACAACATCCTGATGTGCCACGCCACGTCGACCTACCCGGCCAAGGCCGAGGAGCTCAACCTGCGTGTGATCAACACGCTGGAGAAGGAGTTCCCGAACGTCCCGATCGGCTACTCCGGCCACGAGACCGGCCTGCAGACCACGCTCGCCGCGGTCGCCCTGGGCGCCACCTTCGTCGAGCGTCACATCACCCTCGACCGCGCCATGTGGGGCTCGGACCAGGCCGCCTCCGTGGAGCCGCAGGGCCTCACCCGCCTCGTCCGCGACATCCGCACCATCGAGGCCTCCCTCGGCGACGGCGTCAAGAAGGTCTACGAGTCCGAGCTGGCCCCGATGAAGAAGCTGCGCCGCGTCGCCGGTGTGGTCGCCGAGGCGGAGATCGCCGACGCGGCGGGCGAGCCGGTCGGCGTCTGAGCGCACCACCCCCACAACCCCCCTTACGACGGGACGGTCGTACGTCGATGAGCCCCCGCGCCGGGAACGCCGGCCCCCACACTCTCGCGTTCGTCGAGAGTCCGGTACAGCTGCTGAACGTGCTGGAGTGGGCGCACGCGCATGCGTCCGGCGTGGGGCTCACCCTCGTGGTGCTGTCGCCCGTCGACCCGATGACGCGCGGCCAGCTGCGGCGGATGTCCGACCTGGCCCGCGTCGAGGGGCACGAGGTCCGCTGGGAGGAAGCGCGCGGCGGGCCCCTGGCGCCCTTCCAGACCATCGGCGGCCTGGCCGGCCTGCTCCGCAGGGCGCGCCGGATCGTGCTGGGGGACCCCTTCTCCCGCTACGTCCAGCTGCTGCTGACGATCACCCGGGCCCGTGACCTGGTCGTCGTCGACGACGGCACGGCGACCATGGAGTTCGTCGGGCAGCTGGCCCGGGGCGAACGGCTGGTGCGCTGGCACCGCAAGGGGGGCCGCCCCGGCCCACGTGACCTGATCTTCGCGCCGGTGTCCTCCTCGGCCCGGCGCCGCCTGACCCCCGGGGACAGGCGCCGGGTCGAGATCTTCTCCTCCATGCCGATGGAGGAGACCCCGGCGGGCGTCACCGTCAGCGCGAACGACTTCGCCTGGACCCGGACCCGTTTCGGCCCGCCCCGCATCACCAGGGGCGCCGACATGGTCGGCACGTCCCTGGTGGAGACGGGCGTGGTCGACGACGACCGCTACCTGGAGGCCGTCCGCGCCCTGGCCAGGGCCCACGGCGCCACCCGCTACTTCGCCCACCGCCGCGAGAGCACGGACAAGCTCCGCCGGCTCTCGGCGGAGACGGGCCTGGAGATCGTCCGCCCCGAACTCCCGCTCGAACTGATCGCCCGCCGCGGCCCCATCGGCCGCACCATCCTCAGCTTCCCCTCCACGGTCGTCCACACCCTCCCGCTCGCCCTCTCCGGCACGGAGGTCCGCGTCGCGGTCTGCGACATCGACCCCTCCTGGCTGACCGACCACGCCTCCCCGCGCGCCCAGGGCTTCCTGTCGGGGGTGACGGGGGCGGCGCGGGACGTGCATCGCGTGTCCGCGGCCGGAGCGGGGGAGGGGCCGGGGACGGAGGGCCAGGAGGGTTCGGGGAGTACGCCGGGTCCGGGGGGACCGAGGGGCTCGGCTGCCGGTGGTTCGGCCGCTCCGGCGGGTACGGCGGGTACGGCTGGCCAGGACAGCGTCACGGGCTCGGCGGGCTCGGCCGGGACGGTGGGCTCAGCGCGCCCGACGGGCTCGGCCGGGACGGTGGGCTCGGCGGACATGATCGGCTCGGCCGGCGCGATGGGCTCGGGAGGTATCCCCGGCCCGGCCGGGGCGGCGGGTGCGGTGCCTGCCGGCTGACGTGCCGGAGGTGTCCCGGGGCCGGTGAGTTCGAGCGGGTCAGCGGACTTTCGAGCGGGTCAGCGGACTGTAGGACGGTTCGGCGGCCTCGCGGCCTCGCGGCCTCGCGGCCTCGCGGCCTCAGCGGCCTCGGTGGCGTTGAGGGAGCCGGCGGTTTCGACCGGGCGGCGGGCTGTAAGACGGCTTGGCGGCTCGGCAGCTCGGTGGGCTCGACGGTTCAGGGCGACGTCGCGGACGTGGCGGCCATACGCGGCCATTGCCGCCATCGCAGCCAGGGCACCCATGCCGCCAGGGCGGCCGGAGCACCCGGGGCGGCCCGAGTAGCCGGGGCTGCCGGGCCCCGCCCGGGGGCCCGCCGGGGCCGGACTGCCGTGACGGCCTGAGGCCCCGCCACCTCCTGGCCCGGAGGCTCACCCCCGGCCAGGCCGGCCCGGAGGCTCACCCCCGGCCAGGACTCACGCTCCGGCAGGAGCCGGCTTGCGGGCCAGCAGGAACGCGCGGGGACGCTGTTCCTCGCCCTCGGCCTGCCGAAGCACACGGGCGTAGAGCTCCAGGCCCGACTCCGCGAGCCGCGCCGCGACGGTCTCCGGCGTGCGCCAGAAGCAGTCGAGCGAGATCTCCTGCCCGAAGCGCTCGGTGAGGTGCGCGCGGCCGTCCTCGGTACCTGACTGGAAGCCGAGCAGCACGGGCGCGCCCGGCACCAGGACCCGGTGGAACCCGGCGAAGACCGAGGACAGATGCTCGTCCGGCACATGGATGATCGAGTACAGCGCGACGATGCCGCCGAGTGTCTCGTCCGGCAGGTCCAGGGCCGTCATCGAACCGACGTGGAACCGCAGCCGGGGGTGCGCCCGGCGGGCCAGGGCCACCATGCGCGGTGAGACGTCCACCCCGAACACCGGCAGGCCCATGTCGTGCAGCCGGGCCGCCACGTACCCGGGCCCGCTGCCGATGTCGGCGACCGGCGGCTGCACCGGCGCCCCGGGAACACGCACCAGGTCGACGAAGGCCGTGAGGAGGGCCCGCTCCAGCGGCCTCCCGGCGAGACTGTCCGGGAGCCCGGCGGTGTAGTCCTCGGCGATGGCGTCGTAGGAGGCCTGGGTGGACTGGACGAACTCGGGGCTGTCGGCGCGCACGGGGCGCACACTATCGGGGACGGGCGTCCGCCAGACGAACAAGGCCGTGTTCCCCGCGCAGGGCGTGGTATCCGTGGAGGAGGATGGATGGATAACGGTGCTGCGGCACGAGTGTGGTTGAAGTCACACCTGTGGGCCGTGGTGACCGGCTCGGCCCTGAAGACGGGCGAGTTTACCCATCTCAGTTGATAGCTATACGTTCGGCGGTCATATTTTCTGCCCCTAACGGGTTGAAGTTTTGTTGATCGAGGGTCAGCCGACCGCCCTGGCGCCCTACCCTTCAGAGGGTGAAGCAATTGATGTCACTGGAGTCCGAGGTCGATCTTCCCGGGGGAGCCGTACTTCCCGGTGCGCTGCCCGACGCTCTGCGCGCCGAGCTCATCGCGTTCCGACGCGACCTGCACATGCACCCGGAGCTGGGCAACCAGGAGTTCCGTACGACAGCCGCGATCAAGGAGCGGCTGGAGAGGGCCGGCCTCAAGCCACGCGTCCTCTCCGTCGGGACCGGACTCGTCTGTGACATCGGTGTGGAGGGCGAGCAGTGGGACGGGGGCCCCAGCATGCTCGCCATGCGGGCCGACATCGACGGCCTGCCCATCCCCGACATGAAGAGCGACTGCCCGTACCGCTCGACCGTGCCCGACCGCGCGCACGCCTGCGGCCACGACGTGCACACCACCGTCGTCCTCGGCGCGGGCCTCGTCCTCGCGGAGCTGCACAAGCAGGGCCTGCTGCCCCGCCCCGTCCGGCTGATCTTCCAGCCCGCCGAGGAGGTCCTGCCCGGCGGTGCCGCCGACGTCATCAAGTGCGGGGCGCTGGAAGGGGTCGGCGCGATCATCGCCGTGCACTGCGACCCCCGGGTGGACGCGGGGCAGGTCGGTCTCCGGGAGGGGCCCATCACCTCGGCCTGCGACCGGCTGGAGATCGCCCTGAACGGCCCGGGCGGGCACACCGCACGCCCCCATCTCACGACCGACCTGGTCACCGCCGCCGCCCGCGTCGTCACCGACGTACCCGCCCTGGTCGGCCGGCGCTTCGACAGCCGGAGCGGGCTCGCCATCACCTGGGGCCGCGTCGAGTCCGGGCACGCGCCCAACGTCATCCCGCAGCACGCCGAGCTCTCCGGCACCGTGCGGTGCCTCGACATCGAGGCGTGGCGGCAGGCCCCCGACGTCGTGGTCGCCGCGATCGACGAGATCGCCAACCTGTACCGCGCCAAGTCGGAGATCAACTACGTCCGCGGCGTCCCGCCCGTCGTCAACGAGCCCGGCGTGACGGAGCTGCTGCGCGACGCCATGATCGCCCGACGCGGCGTCGACTCGGTCGTCGGCACCGAGCAGAGCCTCGGCGGCGAGGACTTCTCCTGGTACCTGGAGCACGTCCCCGGCGCCATGGCCCGCCTCGGCGTACGCGTCCCCGGCGAACGCCAGGTGCGCGACCTCCACCAGGGCGACTTCGACGTGGACGAGTCCGCGATCACGGTGGGCGTGGAACTCTTCACGGCAGCGGCCCTGGTCGACGGCCTGCGCTAGGCACGGTGCCTGACCAGCCGCCCGCCCGGCGGCTGGTTCCCCGGCCTGCGGGCGTCGTCACCTGTGGTCGCGGAGGAAGGCGGGGATCTCGCTGCGGGTTGGGTAGTTCGGCAGCGGCGCGGGCTTGCCCTCGAGGAACGCGGTGACGACGGCGGCGGCTCGGTCGGTGTTGTCGTCGAGGCCGTTCCACATACGGTGTCCGACGCCGGGCATGTACTGCGTGCGCTGGACGGCGGGGTCTTCGGCAAGGACGGCCGTCGCCCATTGGCGGACCTGGGAGGAGCACTCGGCGATCATCAGCATCGCGGGGGTCCGGGATCGCCGCAGTCCTGGGGCGATGGAGGGGGAGTCCTTGATCGTCTCCTGGATGCGGAGGCTGGCGGCAGGGCTGAAGGAGAAGTTCTCCGCCGTGTCCTCGACAGGGATGCGGTGCGCGTCGCGTGCGCAGTAGCTGGATGCGGTGTCACTGCCCAGATCGGCCGCGGTGAACGCGTTGTCGCCCTCCGCCTGTCCTATCAGCCCGGTGTCGGGGGTCAGGAGCCCCAGTCGCATGAGGCCCAACGCGACGGCGTACCGGGGTACATGCGTCGACCGCGGTCCTGTCATGGCCGGAGCGATGCCGCGCGCGGATTCCTGGCCCTTGTGCCCGTCGATGCGCGCCGTGGGGCCGTCCATCGGACCGGGCTCGGCGATGATCGCCCGGTTCAGACGCGCCGCGACGCGCGGCTCGGCCAGGGCGCGCGTGAGCACCACCCCGCCTGCGGAGAATCCGAGGATGTCGACCTTGCCCTTGTCCAGGCGATCGACGAAGGCGGCGAGATCGCGGACCGATCTGGAGATCGTGTACTGGCTCATGGGAAGCAGGTCGCTTCGTCCCCCGCCGGCCTGCTCGTAGGCGTAGACGTCGTAGCCCTGTCGCGCCAGGAGCTGCAGGAACCGGTGGTCGAGCACCGAGATGCCGCGGACCGGTCCGCCGTGGAGGTACACGAACGGAACGGGGTGCCGGGCGCCGGTGTTCGCGGGCGGGTAGTGATACACCGCCACCCGGCTGCCGGTGGCCAGGCTCCAGTGCTGCGTGGCGACGAAAGGCAGGTCGGGCGGGTATTGCCGTGCCGTGGGAACGCTCGGTACGCACACTGACGCCGTCAACGCCGCCGCGACGACCACCGGCAGGAACGGCACGAGCCGCGCCGACCCGGTACGGCGCCGGCCCCGCCACAGTGCGGCGGCGGTCGCGACTCCCAGGGTCGTCAGCCACGCGGGGAGCCCCGAGCCCGCCCCGTCCGTGAGGACGATGAGCGCCAGGAAGAGGGCGACCAGCCCGGCGATGGCGGCCAAGGCCAGCACCAGGCGGCCGGCTAATCGGACGGGACGTGTCACGGACATCGGCATGAGGTTCTCCCACCGTTTCAGAACGTTGTTTCAGAACACCGTTTCAGAACGACGTTATCAGACAGGTAGGCTGTTCGTCGTGGGTAGGCCGAGAACGAACGACGAGACCGTCAAAGAACGGCTCGTGGCATGCGCGATCGAGATGCTCGCCACCCGTCCGCGGGAGTCGGTCACCGTCCGCGCCCTGGCGACTGCCGCCGGGACGTCGACGACGGCGGTGTACTCCCTGTTCGGCGGCAAGGACGGGCTGATCGGCGAGGTGCGCAACAGGGCCGTGGCCGGCCTGTTCCAGGAAGTGGCCGCAGTGCCGACCTCGGCGGACCCGCTTGCCGACCTCTGCGCACTGGCGGCCGCGTACCGCCGATGGGGACGCGAGCACAGCCACCTCTACACGGTGCTGTTCGGTGGTGTGCAGTCCTTCGACCCGTCCGGCGCGGTAGGCGCCAGTGACCCCGTCCGCCCACTCCTCGCGGCGATCGATCGCGGACTGACGGAGTCGGTCCTCGCCGGCGAGGCGACGTCCATCGCCCTCTCGATCTGGGTGACGCTGCACGGGCTCGTCACGCTCGAACTGGCCGGGGCCTTCGACGCCGCCACGGCCGAGGCCACCTTCGGATCGACGCTCCACGCGGCGCTGCGCGGCTGGACGACCCCCGCGGTGTTCAGCGGGCTCCGGCGCGCCGAGTCCGCTCAGTAGTTGAACTTCCCGGCGCCTCCGGTTGCGGCCGGACCGCCCCAGGGGCAGCCTGGTGCGCGTGACCAGCAGGCATGCGCCGTGTGCCCGAGTACACCTTTCGACCCCGTTCGATCCCGTGGTTCACAAGGGCGTAACCGGCCATCGGCACGAATGGATAACGGCCCCGCGGCGAACCGTTCCCAGGAGTGTCTACGCGCGTTAATGTGCGCCGAACCGAGCACCCGCTGCGGGGCTTTGGAGAATGGGGAACTTCACGATGCGTCGGATTTCCAAACTGACCCGCGTCGCGGTGGGGGTCGCGTCGCTCGGGCTCGTCGCCACGGCGTGTGGCGGCACCAGTGGTGACAGTGGTGACAGTGACAGCAAGGACCGTGGCATCGCCATCGCCTACGACATCGGCGGCAAGGGTGACCAGTCCTTCAACGACGCCGCCTACGCGGGCCTGACGAAGGCCAAGGACGAGTTCGGCTACCAGACGGCCGACATCGAGCCCACCGAGGGCGAGACGAGCGCCGACAAGGAGCAGCGTCTCGTCTCGCTGGCCCGGCAGGGTTACAACCCGGTCATCGGCGTCGGGTTCGTCTACGGTCCGGCGATGAAGGCCGCGGCCGCCAAGTACCCGGACACCACCTTCGGCATCGTGGACGCCGTGGTCGAGGGCAAGAACGTCGCCTCACTCGTCTTCGCCGAGGAGCAGGCCTCGTACCTCGCCGGCGTCGCCGCCGCCAAGGCCACCAAGTCGAACACGGTCGGCTTCGTGGGCGGTGTGGACATCCCGCTGATCCACAAGTTCGAGGCCGGCTACAAGCAGGGTGTCGAGGACACCAAGCCCGGGGTGAAGGTCCTGTCGCAGTACCTCACCCAGACGGCCGAGGAGGGCGGTTTCTCCAGCCCCGACAAGGGCAAGGCCGCCGCCGAGGGGCAGATCGAGAAGAAGGCCGACGTGCTCTACGCGGCCGCCGGCCTGTCCGGGCAGGGCGTCATCGAGGCCGCCGCCAAGGCCAAGGTCTGGGCGATCGGCGTCGACTCCGACCAGTACAAGCAGGCCGCCCTCGCCCCGTACAAGAACTACATCCTCACCTCCGCCCTTAAGGACGTCGGCGGAGCGGTCTACGCGCTGGCCAAGTCCGTCCAGGACGACAAGCCCCTGACCGGCACTCAGACCTTCGACCTGAAGGTCAACGGCGTGGGTCTGTCCGAGGCGAACCCCGAGTACGCCAAGGTCCCGGGTCTCAAGGCGGCTGTGGACAAGGCCAAGGAAGGCATCACCGACGGTTCCATCAAGGTCAAGACCGAGTAGTACGTCAACGGTCTGCGACAGCCGGAGCGGGGGGGGCCCCCCGGGGGCCCCCCCCCCCCCCCCCCCCGGGGGGCCCCCCCCCCCCCCGGGCGCCGCCCCCGGGCCCGCAGACCCCCCCCCCCCCAGGGGTGGCCGGGCGGGACCCCCCCCCCCCAC